>NZ_JAVJTO010000006.1:0-196714 GCF_040220235.1 Coleofasciculus sp. B1-GNL1-01 | reverse complement strand
AGTGATGCTAACTGGAAACGGTTGGGACAATTTACCGCCAAAAAAGTCCAGTTGTTGCAGCGAAATACCGGATTGGTATCAACAGTTGGATTGTCAAACCTTACCACATCGAGTGGTAAGGTTTGACCTCTATCCCTCCCCGCATTGCTTCGCTGAATGCGGGGTCTCACGAGACAAGCGATGATGGGGAGAATACCGCCGCTTGTCTATTGGAAGCGTCAGGTGTGGATATTGCGATCGCGTGAGTGAGAAAGATCCGAACTTAAACCCATGCTGGGGTTTGTTACTCTAGCTTTGAGGTAGAGACCTATTAGCCCAGTTTATCGATCAAATCCTTGGAGTAGAGGAGAAACCCTTCATGGCTGCAACTGACTTTAAAGACTACTATGCCGTCCTAGGAGTGAGCAAGACGGCTAGTGCTGATGAGATTAAAAAGAGTTTTCGACGTCTGGCGCGGAAATACCACCCAGACATGAACCCGGGTGACAAACAAGCCGAGGCTCGATTTAAAGAAGTTAACGAAGCCTACGAAGTCTTGTCTGACCCCGAAAAACGCAAGAAATACGATCAGTTTGGTCAGTACTGGAAGCAAGCCGGAGCTGGTGGATACCCTGGAACTGGGGGTGCTAATGTTGATTTCGGTAATTTTGATTTTGGTCAATACGGTAGTTTCGACGAGTTTATTAATGAACTTCTAGGGCGCTTTAATACAGCCGCTACAGGAACCTCAGGAGGGACGGGAAGTCGTCGGACGTACACCTATCGCTCTACTCCGGGCGGTGCAACGGGTGCTGGCTTTAATGACTTTACCAGTGGCTTTGGTGGCTTTAATGATTTCGCTGGCTATGAAAGTGGCAAAGCAGCAGGAGCAGGAGCTGATCGGGAAGCTACAATTACATTGAGTTGGTCTGACGCCTTCCGGGGTACGCAAAAACGGATTAATTTGGGCAGTGAAGTCATCGAAGTGCGGATTCCGCCCGGTGCTAAACCAGGAAGTCGGATTCGGGTTCGAGGTAAGGGTCAAGTGAGCCCATACAACCAGCAACGGGGTGATTTGTACTTAATCGTAGACCTGAAACCTCATGCCTTTTTCCAGTTCGAGGGTGATAACCTCTTGTGTGAAGTGCCAGTGATGCCCGATGAGGCAGTCTTGGGTGCCACGATTGAGGTGCCGACTCCTGATGGTAAAGTGAGTGTCAATGTGCCAGCCGGGATTCGCTCAGGTCAATCATTACGATTGCGCGGTAAAGGCTGGACTCAACCGAAAGGTGGACGCGGTGATCAACTGGTGCGGATTGTTATCGCTACACCAAAAGATATCACGCCAGTTGAGCGGGAGTACTATGAAAAAATCCGGGCAAGCCGTCATTTCGATCCTCGCAGCTATTTGTCTCAGGTACGTCTTTAGAGCGGTGTGGGGGGAGTTGTAAATTTTGACCCCTCGCTTCGCTTGTCGGGCATGGCGCGTGAGTTTACTCCTGGACTTCACCCCGCTTCGCTAATGTGAACATCTCCCCCATCTCCGGATTTTTCCCAGGCAAGGCTAACTGTTTAGACAGATATGATATAATAAAAGGCTTTGCAGTACAGGAATGTAGGGTGCATTCCTTTGGGGTTTGGTAAAGATAAATAAACTTAACCGGAGAGTAAATCAAAATACGTAACGGATTTATAACGTTTTTTAAACTTATTCATGGATTCCGTCACAGTAATGGGAATTTGTATTAGCTTATGATTAGATAGCCCAAAAACTGTATGCATTGTCATATCATGTCTAATTGAACCTGTGAATGAGAAACGGACGCAGGAATCTGGAGAGACGGAAACAAGCCGTGTTTTTTTATTGGCAAAGTTTGACATGATACAATCACCAAGATCAGTGCGTCTGGGAAAAAGAAAAAGTAGAGATGAATGGCGAGCGATAACCAGGTAAGAACAATCGCTGCGCTTTAGCTTCTCTGAAGACAGGGGAAAAGGGTTTCGGAGCTAGTCTAGAAGTTGACATGGGTGAAGGAGGCTAACTCTTGTCTAAATCTCCCGTCAAAGTTAAATATTTTTTACAACCATTCCTCTAAAGGTGAAAAAATAAATAATAATTTGAGGGTTATGATCGAGAAAATGCCTCAATTGATCATCGAATTGGCATGAGTAAACTTATGAAAAGATTCGATTTAAAAAAGTCCCAATGGATGAACATTGCGAAAAAGAATTATCAGCCTGGAAAATTATTATGGACAGGCAATAGTCCGGATCAACTAAAATGGATGCGGATATTGTATGAGACACTTCCCTGCATTTATTTCACCCTTAATTTTGATGGGGTGATTTTGGATGTAAGTCAGTTCGGTGCCGCCTATTTGGGATATGATTTTTGGGAGTTAGTCCAAAAGCCAATTCATCGGTTTTTTGATCCAGAAAGCCAATACCGATATCAAGCCCTATTGACTCATCTAAGCCAGTATCCGACTGAAATTCATCACTGGGAAACGCGGTTCATTGGTAAAGATGGCAGGATGATCGGGCTTAAGGCAAGAATTCGTTTGATTCCGATAACTGCCTCAAGTTCGGTGATCAGCTTAGTTTGTGAAGAGATGAGGACGGCTAAATCACAAGCGTCGCCCCCAACTCCTCTGAGCAATAATAATGAAGCTGTTTTAATCACCAATGACAGCGGTGATTTTACCTATATTTGTCCTAATATAACCTCTATTTTTGGTTATTCTTTGTCGGAAGTCCGCGCTCTGGGTAATATTACTCACCTGCTGGGCAACTTACCCTGGAATTGGCAAGCTTTAGCTGTCGCGGGAAATGTTCGTAATGTTGAAGTAGAAATTACCGATAAGACAGGCAAACCCCGTACTGTATTGGTTAATGTTAAGCCAGTTTCTATCCAGGGAGGAACAATACTTTATCGGTTGCGTGATAGCACGAATCGCCAGTTGCAACCCGAGGCTGATCAGTTAGCACCGAGCCTAGCCGATCCAACAACGGAACAACTAAGTAATAACAAATACACCCAAGACATTCTGCAAGAGAGTGAAGCCCGATTCCGCACGATGGCAGATAATGCCCCTGTGTTGTTATGGATGTCCGGTACAGATGGGTTATGTACGTTTTTTAATCAGGGCTGGTTGCGGTTTACTGGACGCACTCTGGAACAAGAACTGGGTAATGGTTGGGCTGAGGGGGTACATTCTGACGACTTATCATCTTGTTTAGAGACGTATCAGCAGGCGTTTAATGCTCGTCAAGCTTTTTGTATGGAATATCGCTTGCGACGAGCCGATCAAGAATATCGCTGGATTTTAGATACAGGAACGCCTCGATTTACTCCTAGTGGTCAGTTTTTAGGGTATATCGGATCTTGCATCGATATTACCGATCGCAAGCAAACCGAAACAGCCGTGCAACAGCAATATCTGCGGGAGCGGTTAATTGGGGCGATCGCCCAACGGATTCACTATTCCTTAGACTTAGACGAGATTCTCAACACCACCGTCGCCGAAGTGCGGCAAATTTTGATGTGCGATCGCGTGCTAGTCTTTCGCCTCTATGGAGATGGGAGTGGTGTCGTGGAAGTCGAATCCGTTGACGCGAACTGGAAGCCGATTTCCGGAACCGTGATCAACGATCGCTACTTTGCCGAAGACTATATCCACCTTTACCAAAAAGGGCGCGTCCAATCCGTCGAAGATATCTATAACGCTGAGTTAACTGACTGTCATATTGAATTATTAGCTCAATTCCAGGTGAGAGCCAACCTGGTTATCCCCATTGTTCATGAGGAGCGCTTGTGGGGATTGCTGGTGGCTCAACAGTGCCAAACCCCCCGAAAATGGCAACCCTGGGAAATCGACTTACTGCAAACGCTCTCCACCCATACCGCCATTGCCATTCAACAATCGGAACTCTATCAGCAAGCCCAAACCGAAATCCACCAACGCCAACAAGCCGAAGAAACCCTGCGACAACAAGTTCAGCGAGAGCAGTTAGTCAGGGCGATTACTCAACGCATCCGTCAATCGCTGAATTTAGAGGACATTCTCGAACGCACCGTGGCGGAAGTGCGACAAGTTCTGCAAACTGATCGGGTGATTATTTTACGCTTCAATCCCGACTGGAGTGGCAAGGTGGTTGTCGAATCCGTCGATCCGCGCTGGTGTTCGATGTTAGGCAACCACATCTACGATCCTTGTTTTGAACAAACCTACCTCTCACTCTACCAACAAGGTCGAGTCAGAACCCTGGACGATATCTATACGGCTAATCTGAGCCAGTGTTATATTGACTTACTCGCCAAGTTCCAGGTACGGGCTAACCTGGTTGTGCCAATTGTCCACAGTAACAAACCCCTACCTACCTCACAATCCCAAGCCGATGTCAAAACACCCAGCCAAAGCCCAACGCGCTTATGGGGACTGCTAATTGCCCATCACTGTAGCGCACCCCGAAAATGGCAATCCTTTGAGATTGACTTACTCGACGGGTTAGCCTCTCAGGTTGCGATCGCGATTCAACAAAGCCAACTCTACGAACAGGCAAAATCTCTGTTCTGGCGAGAGCGAGTGATCAATCAAGTGACTCAAGCCATCCGCCGTTCGTTGGATGTAACCACGGTTTTCGAGACAGCCGTCCAAGAGATTGGCGAACTCTTACCCGTGGATCGGGCGGAAATTGTCCAATATTTGCCGGAACGCCAGTCTTGGTTATCGGTGGCAGAATATCGCCGCTCTCGAGAGGATAGCAGTACACTGGGACAGGAAATTCCGGATCAAAATCATCCTTTGGCTGAACGACTCAAGCAATTAGAAATTATTCCCATCGAGGATACGAGTACATTTAACCAAGGTTTAGCTCAAGACTTTCCAGGAGCTTGGTTATGGGTTCCTTTACACTTTAATTCTCAGATATTAGGGAGTTTAACCTTAGGCAAAACCCGTCATCCCGATTCCTGGCAAGACTCAGAAGTGAAATTAATCGCTGCCATTGCCGACCAAGTGGCGATCGCGATCGGTCAAAGTCAACTGTACCATCAGGCTCAGTATCACCTCAAACGAGAACAAGCGATCAATCACCTAACTCATGGGATTCGTTGTTCGCTCGACTTACAAACGATTTTTTCTACCGCCACCCAGGAAATTGAGAGCCTGCTGCAAGTGGATCGCGCTCAAATTATCCAACATAAGCCCGAACGCCAACTCTGGGTGAATGTCGCCGAGTCCTGTCGGGGTGACTGTTTGCCCAAAGCCTTGGGGGTGGAAATTCCTGATGCTAATAATCCCCTGACTGAACGAATCAAACGCTTAGAAGTAGTGCGGATTAATGATACCCGCTGTTTTGTAGACGCCACCAATACAGCCGTCGCCCAACAGTTTCCGGGGGCGTGGTTGTTGGTTCCTCTGCATTGTGGTAACTCAGTTTGGGGTACCCTAGGGCTGATGATGGATAATCGAGCCTACAATTGGCAAGACGCCGAGGTGGAGTTGATTTGTACCATCGCCGATCAATTAGCGATCGCACTCCAACAAGCGGAACTCTACGAACAAAGTCGCCAAGCGGAAGCCAAAGCCTTAACTCACGCTCAACAGCTTGAGCAAACTGTCGCCAAACTCCAGAAAACCCAAGCGCAGTTGGTGCAAAGTGAAAAAATGTCCAGCTTAGGGCAGTTAGTCGCGGGAGTTGCCCATGAAATCAATAATCCAGTTAACTTTATTTATGGTAATTTAGTCCATGCCAGTGACTATGCTGCCGATCTTTTAGGGTTAATCGAACTCTATCAACAGCAATATCCCCAGATCACACCCGAAATCCAGTCTGAAATGGACGCGATCGATCTGGAATTTTTGATAGAAGACTTGCCTAAACTGCTGGATTCGATGAAAGTCGGAGCAGAGCGGATTTGTGAAATTGTCTACTCCCTGCGGAATTTTTCTCGTATCGCTGAAGCGGAAATGAAAGCCGTAGATATTCATGAGGGGATTAATAGCACCCTGATGATTCTGCGAAACCGACTCAAAGCACGAGGCGAGAATCCGGGTATTCAAGTGATTAAAGCCTACAGTGAACTGCCGAAGGTTGAATGTTACGCCGGACAGATTAACCAAGTGTTTATGAATTTGTTAGTCAATGCCATTGATGCCATTGATGAGCAAAACAAAAAGCGGTCATTGGACGAACTTAAAGCCAACCCTAGCACAATTCGAGTGCAGACTGAAATTGTAGATAACCAAGAGGTAGCGATCCGAATTATTGATAATGGTCCCGGAATGACGGAGGAAGTTCAGCAACAACTGTTCCATCCCTTCTTTACAACTAAACCTGTGGGGACGGGGACAGGTTTAGGATTATCGATTAGCTATCAAATCGTTGTTGAAAGACATGGGGGTCAGCTTTTCTGCCGCAGTAATTTAGGACAGGGAACCGAGTTTGTTCTCCAAATTCCAGTGCGTCAACATCTGGGGAAAGGATAGAAGGAGAGATGGGGAAGCGGGGGAAGCGGGGGAAGCGGGGGAAGCGGGGGAAGATAGAGGAGTTTACTCAAAACGTTCCCTGTTCCCTGTTCCCTGTTTCCTGTTCCCTGTTCCCTGACATAAGACAAACTACTCAAGGTTTGAAAGTAGCTTCTCCATCTCAGCATTTGGCGATAAGAAAGAAAACAAATGTTTAAAGCGGAGTTTACCTTGTTTATCGAGCAAAAACTGAGCAGGTAAAGGTGCTCCCAGTGCTTGACCGACTTGATAAGCTTGAAAAGTGCGACAACTTGAATCACTCAACAGGGGCATTTTTAATCCTAAATCCTTGACCACAGTTTTGCTTTGCTGAGGATCGGTACTTGTGATCATTAATACTTCTACCCCCTGTTGGGTAAATTGCTCGTATTTCTCATTCATTTCCTGAATATGAGGATAGCAAAGGGGGCAATATTGCTTTTCGGTAAAAATGCGGGTAAACGCCAGCAGAACTGGTTGTTGTTCTCGGTAACTGGATAATCTCACCTGACGATTATTGGTAATATCCGGTAGTTCAAAATCCGGAGTCAGTTGTCCTAATCTCAACGGATTGGTAGCAGGGATGGGAAAAAAATTACGCAGAAAACGCTCGTTGAATAAACCCCTAAAGTCAGTTGATGTTAGCATTGGCTGAATCTGATCCAACAACTTATTTTATAGTAAAAGGCAGATGGCAAATGGTTTTTTAATCTGTCCTAGCCTTTACAACAACAGTTATAACGGCAAAGGGCGCACGTCGGTCATCCGTGTCAACTTAAGGTGAAAACCAATACTGGCAAGCATTTCACCCTCATCCCCTAACCCCTTCTCCCTTCAAGGGAGAAGGGGAACCGGAATTATTAATTAAACAATGTAGCTGGCTATGTCTGGAATATAACATCTTTCTTCCTCCCCTCCTCCCGTGCAACAAAAGCGAAGCATCATAAGGCTTCCCCCTTTTGAAGGGGGATCTAAAAGGGGGGAACGAGGGGGGTAGGGAGGTAAAGGTTAAACGGCGGAGAAATAAACTTTGGACTTAACGGGATCGGGAACCATTGTTTTATCACCGGGTTGCCAACCTTGAGGGCAAACTTCGTCTGGATGCGCTTGAACGTATTGAATCGCTTTCAGAGTCCGCAACACTTCATCTACATTCCGACCAAAAGAGAGGTTATTGATCGTTGAATGCTGAATAATACCATCTTTGTCGATAATAAACAATCCCCGTAGGGCTACACCTGCATCGGGGTCAAGAACGTTATAAGCGGTACTGATTTCTTTCTTGATGTCAGAAACTAGAGGATAATTGAGATCACCCACACCACCACTCTTGCGATCGGTTTGAATCCAAGCGAGGTGAGAGAATTCACTGTCCACGGAGATGCCGAGAACTTGAGTCCCAACTTCTTTAAATTCACTAAAGCGATCGCTAAATGCTGTAATCTCTGTGGGACAGACAAAGGTGAAGTCTAGTGGATAGAAGAATATGACTACATATTGACCCCGGTAGTCGGACAGTTTGATGGTCTTAAATTCTTGATCGATGACCGCCGTCGCGTTGAAGTCAGGAGCAGGTTGACCAACTCGCAGACATCCTTCCATAGTATTAGTCTCCTTGAATGCTTTGGTGTATGCGTTCGCTATAGCTTATCAGTTTTAGTCAATCAACACAGATTGTTTACGAACTGTTACGACTATATCATAATCCATAGTCATAACGACTAGGACTTACGCACGGGTTTGGTTAATCCCATGCGCTGTTCCAGCATCAACTTCCGTGAACAGGTCTCATCCCAGTTATGCGATCGCCTCTTCGGGCAAACATCAGCTACTTGTCCCTGTATCAAAGAGAATATCGTTATATATTTTGTGTTTGATCCAATGATCAAAAAGTTTGCACCTTAAAAGTTTTGTGCTTATGTTTCTATTCGACCAACAATTCAGCCCTACTCGACTGTCTATTTATATCTAAAGCAATTATTCTTTCTCCTCCCTCGTGGTTCAAATAGTTATATGCTATTGCCTCGGTTGACGATAAGGGCGGGTTTTGCCTTTGAAGTTATCGGTATATACCAAAATTAAGCGTCTAAACCCGCCCCTACAATTGACTTCCTGAAGATCCTGATAGTCTCATTTATCCTTAAAATCCTCTAATGTCAACTGATTTTCAGATTTAAATCGCTTTTGTCCAGTACAAGAGGTAACGACTAAGACACGGGGCTGGCACATTATTCGCTAAACTAGACTACTTCCAGTAACAGTATTGGGTTTTTAAGCTTGAGAAGCTCTGTAAAAGCAATACCAAAGCTTCTGCGACAACTGGTTCGGTGTTCTGTTGGGAGAAATACGTTGTGGTACATTATCTGGATCGGCGGGAATGGCTGCTCACGAATGGATTAGGTAGTTTTGCCAGTGGTACGGTATGTGATGCTCGTACTCGTACCTATCACGGCTGGTTGATTGCTGCCCTCGATCCGCCCCGACAACGGACGTTATTATTCTCTCATCTGGATACCAGTCTAGAGATCGGGGGTAAGATTTGGGCGCTTTCGACCAATTTCTGGAATGGGGGTAAGACGATTGATCCGGTAGGCTATCAATTTTTGCGCTCTTTTGACACTGATCCTGTTCCTCAGTGGGTTTGGGGATACCAGCAGTGGCAATTGACACGCCAACTGGTTATGCCTTATGGGTTAGTTGAGGATGAGGAAGCCTCTAGGGAAACACGGGAATTTTGTCATCGGATTCTGATTCAGTATCGCTATCAAGGCAGTGAGGTAGCAACCTTAAGGTTACGACCCTTGATTGCCGATCGCAACTTTCATCACCAGCAATTCGATGAAGAAAATTTACAATTCTCTCAATTAGTTGGACATCAATGCCTTTACCTGCAAGCCATGCGCTCGGATCAAGTGGGTACGCCTTGGCAGTTAGGTTGGAGTGTAGGGGAGTATCAACCGGATGAATTGTGGTATTGGAATTACTACTATCCTGAAGAAAACCAGCGCGGGTTAGGCGATCGCGAAGATCTCTATAGTCCTGGCTATCTTACTATTTCTCTGGAACCCGGTGCAACAGTTACGTTAGAAGCACGAGTGGGATGTCCTCAAGATACAGCACCACTCCAGTTAAATGCTCAAGTGTTTGAGGCGGCGGTGCAAGGGGAAAAAGAGCGACAAAATCAGTTAGTGGTTATAGCGAGGGAAGCTGGGGGAGCTGGGGGAGCTGGGGGAGCTGGGGGAGCTGGGGAAGCTGGGGAAGCTGGGGAAGCTGGGGAAGCTGGGGGAGCTGGGGGAGCTGGGGAAGATGAGTGGGAGACGACTTGGCGTCAGTTACTCAAAGCTGGCGATCAGTTTATTGCTTGGTGTGCTTCCATTAATAGCCCAACGGTGATGGCGGGTTATCCTTGGTTCAATGATTGGGGACGAGATACACTGATTGCTTTGCCCGGATTGGCATTAGCGACAGGACGTTTTACGTTAGCCAGGGGACTACTCAAAACCTTTGGCAATTATTGTCGCGATGGTTTAATTCCCAATACCTTTCCCGATGCAGAGACTGATCCGATTTATAACAGTATTGATGCGTCTTTGTGGTGGCTGGAAACTCTAGGACTGTATTTGGAAATCACCCAAGATTGGGATTTTTTGATTGAGCAATATCCAACGGTGCGAAAAATCTACAAAGCTTATACGGCAGGTACTCGTTACAATATTCAAGTTGACGCCGTAGATGGACTGCTAACTTGGGACGCGCCGGATGTGGCGATTACCTGGATGGATGTGGTGCTGGATGGTCAACCGATTACACCTCGTCTGGGAAAAGTAATTGAAATTAATGCGCTTTGGTATTCAGCATTGTGTTGGATTGGTAAATGGACTGAAAAAATGGCAACGGGGGCGGTTAAGGATCGGGTGCGTTTGTTGCACCATGCTCAACATTATATCCAGCAAGCACAACAGGTAAAAACGTCGTTGCAGCGGTTTTGGAATTCCGATAAAAAATACTTTTATGACACCATAGAACCCGATGATCACCGCAATTCTCAAATTCGCCCCAATGCGGTAGTGGCGCTGTCTCTGTATCATTGTGGCTTTGCAGAGAATCAAGGGCGACAGGCTTTGCAAGTAGCACGCGATCGCTTGTTGACTCCCTACGGTTTGCGAAGCCTTGATCTGGCTGACCCTGAGTACATTGGTTATTATAATGGCGATCGCTGGCATCGGGATAGTGCTTACCACCAAGGAACGGTTTGGAGTTGGCTGATTGGACCCTTTTGTCGGGCGTGGAAACGTTTTTACCCTACAGAACCGCTTCCCTTTGACTGGAAACCTTTGCTAGATCACCTTCAGCATCAAGCCTGTATTGGGTCTATTTCCGAGATTTTCGATGGAGACGAACCCCATCTCCCCCAAGGCGCGATCGCTCAAGCTTGGTCTGTGGCAGAATTAATTCGTTGCTTTAGGGAATAGGGAAATAAGTAGGTTGTCATTCGTCATTTGTCATTTGTCATTTGTCATTTGTCATTTGTCATTTGTACATTTGTCATTCGTCATTTGTCATTCGTCATTTGTCATTTGTAGGGGCGGGTTTAGGGACTTCATTCACTTTGTTCCCATTAACTGAACAACAAAACCCGCCCTCCCGCCACTAACTTGAAAACTGCTGTAAGTATGACGCCAACTCCAACCGATTACGATAGCCCCTGGAAAGACGCCATAGAAAACTACTTTGAAGACTTCATCGCCTTCTTTTTACCTGAAGCGCAGCCGGAAATTGATTGGAGTCGAGGTTACGAATTTTTAGATAAAGAACTGCAACAAGTGGTGCGCGATGCTGAATTAGGGCGGCGTTTAGCTGATAAGCTAGCAAAAGTTTACCTACTCACGGGTGAAGAAGCGTGGGTTTTAATCCACATTGAAGTTCAAAGCCAGGAAGAAACGAACTTTGCTGAACGGATGTTCGTTTACCATTACCGCATTTTTGACCGTTATAAGCGAAACGTTGCCAGTTTAGCAATCTTGGGAGATGAACGATCTACCTGGAGACCTAATCAGTATGGTTATCAGCTATGGTCAAGTGAGATTCAGTTTAACTTTCCCGTGGTGAAGTTGCTAGACTATTCCCAGAGGTGGTCAATCCTAGAGACTTCCCGCAATCCCTTTGCTACCGTCGTCATGGCTCATTTACAAGCCCAAGAAACCAGAAATAATAGAATTCAGCGTAAATCATTAAAACTGGCTCTAATTCGGGGATTGTATGAACGGGGCTATGAGCGAGAAGATATAATCAAGTTATTCCATTTTATAGACTGGGTAATGAGCTTACCGCAAGAGTTGGAAAAGGAATTTTGGACAGAATTAGGTCAGTACGAGGAGGAAAGGAGAATGCCTTATATTACCAGTGTGGAAAGGATTGGAATTCAAAAAGGTCGTCAAGAAGGTCGTCAAGAGGGTCGTCAAGAGGGAGTCAGAGAAGGGCTGTTGGCAGGAATTGAATTGGGCTTAGGCTTGAAATTTGGCAGGGAAGGGTTAAACCTATTACCGGAAATTTTGCTAATTCAGAATGTGGAAAACTTAAGAGCAATTATTACAGGACTAAAAACCCTAAATACTCTAGAGGAACTGCGTCAGTTGTGGCATAAGACTGAGGGAATACGGCAAGGACTATTAGAAGGTATAGAAATATGTTTAAGCTTGAAGTTTGGCAGCGAACCGTTAGATATTTTAGCCGAAATCTCGGAAATTCAGGATGTGGAACAGTTACGAGAAATTCTAGCAGCGCTACCAGCCGTAAACACAATTGAGGAACTGCGCCAAATTTATCAACCTAAATAAAATGGTACTGAATGTAAGGCTGGTGGGTTGAGCGAAGTCGAAACCCACCCTACGGCATATCAATGCACAATAAAAGTTAACGGTGGATATCGTCAGATTTTTTTATGTTTTCTTGTAGGGGCGATCCGTTTGCATAAATTAACATTTAATTGAATCGCGTCACCCTCCCCTCACCCCTTTGTTACCGAATAATTTAAAATCACAATATTTTCCAACTATAATTCATCATATTATAATATGATATAGACTTGCATTCAGTTATTTGCTGTTTGTTTTTACTTTCTATCAAACAATAAACAACCATGAAAGTCGCTGTTTTCAATACCAAATCCTACGACCGGAATTTTCTCGAAACTGCCAACGCGAATTATAATCATGACCTGGTTTTTTTTGAACCCCGCCTGACTCAGGAAACCACAGCCTTGGCAGTTGGGTTTCCGGCGGTGTGCGTGTTTATCAATGATCAGCTTGATAAAACAACCTTGCGGGTGCTGGCTGCACAGGGGACGAAGCTGATTGCTACACGTTCTGCGGGGTTCAACCATATTGATTTAAATGCAGCGGCTGAGTTTGGCATAACTGTGGTGCGAGTTCCCGCCTATTCACCTTATGCTGTCGCTGAACATACCGTAGGACTCATTTTAACCCTTAACCGTAAAATTCATCGCGCTTATAACCGGGTGCGAGAAGGAAATTTTTCCCTGGATGGATTCATGGGATTTGATTTACATGGGCGAACGGTAGGAATTGTCGGTACGGGTAAAATTGGTTTCCTGGTTGCCCAGATTCTGCATGGATTTGGTTGTCAATTACTGGCGTATGATTTGTATCCGAATCCTGATTGTGAAGCGTTGGGGGTCAAGTATGTTGATCTCCAAGAACTCTTCGCGACTTCCGATATTATCTCTCTCCATTGTCCGTTAACGCCCCAAACCCGTCACCTGATCAATGCCCAATCATTGGCGCAAATGAAATCAGGCGTGATGCTGATTAACACCAGTCGCGGCGCACTTATTGATACGCGAGCCGTTATTGATGCACTCAAATCTCGCAAAATTGGCTATCTAGGTTTAGATGTTTACGAACAAGAATCTAACTTGTTCTTTGAAGATTTGTCTACAGAAGTGATTGAAGATGATGTTTTTCAACGACTCCTAACATTCCCTAACGTTTTGATTACAGGTCATCAAGCCTTTTTTACTGAAGATGCTTTGCAAAATATTGCTCAGACAACATTATCTAACATTAGTGATGTCGAGTCGGGTCGCCCTTGTCCTAATGAGGTGAGCGTCCAGCGTGTTGTTGCCACTAAGTCTTGATAAACCGAAAGCGTTGAACCAGGAATCACCGTTAATGGTCAAAAGAGACGTGTTATGGTACGTCCCTACAAAAATTAAACGTTTTATGGTATGGGGAGTTTGAGGCATTAATGCAAGCGTTGTCACTGATAATCGCTCAACAAAACCGACCTCTACAGCCGTTTCGGATTTCCGACTATAGACCCAAAGATAGAGGATGACAGCAATTTCTCATGGCTACTGTTATTACGCAGTGTTAGAAAGTGCTAGATGCGCTCACAACTTGACTTGCTCCTGTTCCTTGTTCCTGGTTCAGTGACCGCTCAAAAATTTATCAAAACTTTATGAAGTAAATTTTCCAAGAAAATGACTTGTCAGGTCAGATGTCATAGGTTACGATAGCTTAATTCGGGCAGTTTACCCCGGTCACAAAAAATTGCCAGACTTCAAGCTCTGGCAGGGTTGTGATATTGGTTATAACTCATTCATTGCTTTACTCTATCAGTAGAGTAATGGTTTATAATCGTGATTATCAGGGCATCTACACGACCTCTTGTCAGGTCATTGGTCATAGGCTACTATAATGAACTGCGAGAACCTAAATTAACGGGTCTTAGCTATCAATCCATTGGAGCAGGCTTAACCGGCTAGATTCTTTTTAGCGCTTAGAGGTTGAGTCAAAATCGATAACTTAATTGCTCCAATTGACTATTGATATTAACGCTAGAGTTCATTCATTCACATCAGGGAATATACTGAAACTCACACATTCAACCAATTCAACCAATTAAAGGGGAGCGACATAAAAAGGGATAAACAGATTTTACGCTAATATACAGTGTCTTAAGGTCTTAGTTTCTCGTAAAAATCCCAAAAACAGTCAATCCAACTCACGGTCAATAGCAACGTTTGTCAGTCAATTGATGGACAAACAAGTTTCCTTACTGTTGAACTATTCAATTCCATTTTGGGGTGCTACCTTCTGATGAAATCTTTAACGGCAACGTTAGGGGTCTATGATCGGCTGCTAACTACGCTTATTGCTGCATTATTCTTCACTGGGACTTCATCGGCTACTGCCCAAGAAATTAAAAATCAAGCGTCGGCGTCCGGTGCTAATTTACCTACAGGTATTGTTAACTCTAACGAAACCTCCCTAGTGGCAGGTCAGGCGGCTCTAGAGCTGATTAAAACAGCCGATCGCGCTGCTGCTGAACCGGGAGATACGGTGGTGTACCGCCTCGCCCTGAGAAACACCGGAGAAGCCCCTGCAAGTGACATTGTGGTAACGGATCGATCGCCCTTGGGGGTGCGATTTTTGCCGGAGTCGTTGCAAGGTTCGATTACTACAGGCACTAATACAGAACCCGTAACATTACCGTCAGCCGAACGGGATGGGCGCAATGTCGCGTTTACCTTTCCTCGTTTAGAACCCAATCAAACCCTGAATATTATCTATGCGGCGGTGATCACACCCGATGCGGTTCGGGGCGATGGTCGAAATGTTGCCCAGGAACGGCGCAGTAATATCGCCAGCTTTTTGATGCGGATTCGACCGGGAATTTTATCCGATTGCGGCACCATCGTGGGGCGAGTGTTCGTGGATAAGAACTTTGATGGCGAACAACAACCGGGAGAACCGGGAGTCCCGAATGCGGTAATTTACATGGATGATGGTAACCGGATTACCACGGATACCGATGGTTTGTTTTCATTAGCCAACGTTATCGCCGGAAATCGCAGTGGAACGCTGGATTTGAGCAGTTTGCCCGGATACAGCCTCGCTCCCAATCTCTATTTCATCGAAGGGAATAGCCAATCTCGCTTGGTGCGACTTTCACCTGGAGGGATGGCGCGGATGAACTTTGCGGTGACACCGGCTTATGGGGAGGATCAGTGATGAATAATACTCAGGATCAGAACCGTTGGGAGAACTCGAGTCAAGCCAAACAACTGAGATTCACGCTTTATTTTTCGTTACTCAAAGGTATCGATGATTACGGTGTTCCCGGTAAACGATGGTTGTCTTCGATGTCTTTAGGATTGCTAGTGATTCTGGTGGGGATTATTGGCATCATTCCGGTGGCGAAAGCCGATGAGGTATCGCCGGAATCAGAAACCGAGGATTGGCAACTGGGGAAGGCAGTGGTTCGACAGGATCACCAACCAGGCAGTGATATCGATGCTTTCAGCACCTCGAACTTACCTGATCTCCAGCACGAGTTAGCCATTTCCAGTGATGGGGTTCAGGAAGAATCCCAGTTGAGTGAAACACAAACGATAGAGCCTTCTCCCTCTAATCTTGTACCGTCTGAATCGGACAACTTCGCCAATACCCTGTCCGAAAGTATTGCCCAATCCCAGAGTAGTGAAGACTTTGGCAATATTGAACCTGCGCGGATGGAGTCGCCTTTAGCACCTTTACCCAAGGTGATTCGGGATGAGGGGAATGAGGTACAGCAGAACCAATCTTTAGGGGCGGATTTAACGGATAATCTATCCCAGGAAACTGGGGAAGCAGAAACCGCCGAGTCGGAACTTGAAGCCTTCCAAGATGAATTCAGCCGCACGGCGCAACAAACGATTAATAACGGGCTGCAATTGGCTCCCGGTGATATTCGCATTCTCACTCCGGAACCCGGTACAATTGGCGATCGCACAACGGACTTGATGATTCAGTATCACGCCGATAGTCAGGTTCAGGTGACGATTAATCAACAACCTGTTTCTGCTCAAACCCGGACGACAATAGAACGGGATGAAACTCAAGCCATTGTTACCCAAATCTGGTACGGCGTCCCGCTCAAAAAAGGTGACAATACCATTACTGTTGCCCCAGATAACGGCACACCAGTTAGTCTCCAGGTTACCGTTGACCCTATAGCCGACCAAACCGACGTTCAAATTAGCCTCGCCCCTGTTGGTGATCCGCGTGTTCCCGCTGATGGTCGATCGACGATTACGATTGAAGGGAGTATCACCCGAGAAAGCGGGGAACTGATTGAAGAAGATGCAGTTGTCACCCTCACCGCAGCAGCCGGGGAATTTGTCGGGGCTGACTATGACGATGATCAACTCGGTTTTCAAGTTCTGGCGAAAAAAGGGCAATTTAGCGCCCGACTGCAATCCGGGTTAGACGCCCAGAAAGTTCGGATTCGAGCGGCGATTGAACGACTCGGTGTCCCCGACATCGAACAAATCACCCTAGAAGAGAGTACGCTGAGTGCTGCGATTCCCACCTTTTCCGAACCCATCCAAGCCTATACCCAAATCGAATTCGTCACCCACCTGCGCCCTTCCTTAGTCTCTGGGGTGATTAATTTGCGGATTGGGGAAGCAGGAAGCAACTTTTGGGAAAGTCGCCGCGAGTTTCTCAATCCCGATTTGATTGATGATGGTCTAGAAGCTGACCTAGATAGTGCTATTTTTGCCACAGGTCGAATTGGGGAATGGTTATTCACCGGGGCATATAATAGCGATCGCCCATTGAATGAAACCTGTGATGGGATCACCCGCCTATTTCGTGGACCCCAGTTCTGTGAGAACCAATACCCCGTATATGGGGATAGTTCCACAGTAGACTATATTACTCCATCCAAAGACAGCGTATATCTGCGCTTCGAGCGTTCCTCTCCGGTTCCCGGCGCAGAACCCGACTATGCGATGTGGGGGGATTATAATACCACCGAATTTACCCGTGCTTCCCAGGAATTTACGGCTACAGCGAGGGCATTACACGGATTTAAAGGGAATTATAACCTGGGAAATCTGCAAGTTACTGCCCTGTTTAGCCCTGATGTGGAAGGATTTCAACGGGATACCATTCTTCCCGATGGCACCAGTGGGTACTACTTCCTTTCGCGTCGCTTGCTGATTCCCGGAAGTGAAAACGTTTACATTGAAACCGAAGAACTGAATCGCCCCGGTACCGTCATCGAACGCAAAGCCCTCTATCGTGGTCCCGATTACGAAATTGATTATGACCGAGGCTCACTCCTGTTTCGGCGTCCGATGCGAGCCACGGAATTTGACCCCTTTGGTAATACCTTAGTGCGGCGAATTGTGGTGACGTATCAGTTTGAAGCGGATGACGACACCAATATCTATGGGGGACGGTTGCAATATAACTTCTCCCAAGATTTTCAACAAGAACGTTGGATAGGAACCACCTATCTACGGGAAAACCAAGGGTTACAAAACTTTGAACTCTATGGTGCGGACTTCTTAGTTTCCTTGGGGACGCAAGGACGGATTGTTGGCGAATATGGTCATTCCACGAATGAGTCTCCCTTCATGGGATTGGTGACGGGAAATGCCTATCGGTTGGAAGCAGTCAGTGCCTTTTCAGATAGGATTCAAGGGCGGGCGTATTACCGTTCCGTTGAAGAAGGGTTTGCGAATAACGCCACCACCAGTTTTACTCCCGGTCAAACTCGCTATGGCGCAAACGTAGCGGCACAATTGAGTGAAAATACTAATGTGCGAGTGAGTTTTGATCACGAAGATAACTTTGGTACCGCAGCCGAAGACCGTAGCTTGGTTGAGTTTTTTGACCCCTTCAATCCCGATAATATTTTTAATCGGGCGAGTGAGGCTTTACCCGGTAGTCGGGTGGATAATAGCTTGACCACATTCCGGGCGGGTGTACAACAACAAATTGGCACATCTGACCTGAGTTTAGAATATGTCAACCGTTCCCGAGAAGACAATTTGGGCGATACCTTTGATACGAATACCAGTCAATTGGTGTCTCGCCTGAATGTTCCCCTGAACGAGGTTTTCACCTTCCGGGCGCAAAACGAATTGAACTTGGATGATAGTGACCCCCTCTATCCCAACCGCACCACCGTGGGTTTAGATTGGGCGGTGGAACCGGGAGTAACGCTGAGATTGGCGCATCAGTTTTTCGATGGCGGACTCTTAGACGATAATTCGATTACCAGTCTGGAAACGATTACCCAATATCAGTTAGGGGAAAATACATCTATTTCCTCCCGATATTCGGTTATCGGTGGGATGAATGGGATGACTGGACAAGCGGCATTGGGACTGAAACATGGTATATTGCTAGCGCCAGGATTGCGCGTTAACTTGGGTTACGAACGCATTGCCGATGATGTGTTTGAGTCTACAGCCGCAGGCGATCGCTTTTCTCAACCTTATGCTGTCGGTCAAAGTGCGGCGTCGTTGGGACTCACGGAACGGGATTCCTTTAGCGTCGGGGTTGAATATACTGCCAATCCTGACTTTAAAGCCTCAGCGCGGTTGGAACATCGGGATAGTTCGGCTGGCGATAACACAGTAATTTCGGCGGCGGCGCTGGGTAAGGTTTCTCCTTCCTTAACCGCTTTGTTCCGTTACCAACAAGCGAGTGCAGCCAGTCAACTTTTAGAAGACTTAGACGATACGTTGTCGGTCAAGTTGGGATTAGCCTACCGCAATCCTTATGATGACCGTTTTAATGCCTTAATTCGATACGAATATCGCAAAAATCCGTCTACAATTCCCGATACCTTACTCTTTGGGAGTGGTACAGGTTCCAATGATCATGTCTTGTCTGGTGAAGGGATTTATGCACCCAATTGGCGGTGGGAATTTTATGGGAAATTTGCCCTACGTCGCAGTACCACAGATTTAGCTGACAATTTCAGCAATAGTAGCACCATTTATTTGGGACAGTCACGCATCACCTATCGCTTGGGATACCGGATGGATTTAGCGGTAGAAGGGCGCTGGATTGGTCAACCCTCGGTCGATTTTGATGAATGGGGTTGGGCGCTAGAAACGGGGTACTATGTCACCCCTGATTTACGAGTTGGGGTGGGCTATAGCTTCGGTAGTGTCGATGACCGAGATTTTACCGGGTATCGTTCCGAAGGGGGTCCTTATTTAAATGTCACCTTTAAGGTGAATGAACTCTTTGGTGGATTTGGACGGCAAAAAGTTGCCCCACCCCCGCAACAGGAAGAATCTCAAGTACAGCCCGTGGCGAATAATGAACCAGCGGCAAATCCCACGAGTGAGGAGTGAGAAATGGTGTTCAATCAAAAATATGTCCGTGTTCGTAGTCGGCACTTTAGTGCCAGAAATGCTAAAGTGTTGACTCCAAACTTTAGTGCCAGAAGCGCTAAAGCGCTTACTACAAACGCTAAAGCGCTTACTACAAACCCCCTGTTCGTAGTCGGCACTTTAGTGCCAGAAGCGCTAAAGCGCTTACTACAAACTTTAACGTTAACCAGTGTCTTAACATTGCCAACGTTAGCGACAGCCCAATCCCCAAGTTTACGGGTGATTGTTAATAGCACTCAGGATAGTATCGCGCCCGATGAATTTCTCACTTTACGGGAAGCGATTGAACTAACAAATGGTCAATTGACAGTTAATCAATTAAGTGATATTGAAAGAACGTTGGTTAGTTCCAGTCCTGGACAATCGCCCCAAATTGAGTTTAATTTACCCCCGCAAGACACCACGATTTATCTGACTGAATTATTGCCCCCGTTGGCAAGTCCAGGACTCGTGGTGGATGGGACTACCCAACCGGGGTATGATCCGACAAACTCACCCACGGCGGAAATTGCCATTCCTCAACCCATTGTCACTATTACTCCGACACCCGGTCAGTCAATTTTGCGGGGATTAACAATTGTGGCGGATGGTGTAACGGTGCGAGGCTTGAGTATTTATGGCTTTAAAGCCGTAAACGAGACAACTTTAGCCACTCCTCCGGCGGATATTTTTATTGCCCATGCCTCACCGCCCCCGGATATTAGTCAGCAAGAACCACCTAATTATCGGTTTCCCTTTTATCCGGAAAATGTTCCGCCTCAAGATGTGAATCTTGAGTTTAATTGGTTGGGAATTCCCCCGGATGGGGAAATGCCAGAAAACAGGTCAGCGTTTGGGGTTTATGTGTTTAATAGTTTAGGCACAAGAGTTTACCGCAATCGAATTACTGACCATGATGGCAGTGCGATTATTACCTCTGTACAAGCCAATAATTTACAGGTGAGCGAAAATATTATTGTCGGGAATGGCATTGATGGAATGCCCGATGCGATTCGCTTGGAAGGGGTGATTGATAATTCCGAAATTACCGGGAATTTAATTTGTGGGAATGATGGCAGTGGGGTTTATTTATTTAAACCCGAAGGGGCGGTACAAATTCGCGAAAACCAAATTATTTTTAATGGCAGACGCCTGCGACGGGCGGCGGTGTATTTGATGGGAAATAATCACCAAGTTAGGGAGAATCAAATCGCTTATCAGCCGGGACCCGGTGTGGTGGTAACGGCGTATCCAGATAGCGATCGCAATGTGATTGAAACCAATCGGTTTGCCGGGTTGGAAGGGTTGAGTATTGACCTGAATGCCCAGCAACATGTGGAACCGATTCATTTCCAAGTTGGGGATGGTCATAATCCCCCCCGTACCACTAAGTACCAACGCCAGACCACAGGGAATAATGGGATAAATGCCCCTCAATTTGCCTCCGAAGAGTTGGTTCAGTTGGGCGATCAGCTAGAAGTATTGGGTCAAGCTGAACCCGGTTCCACGGTGGAACTCTATCGGGTACGGGAAGCCGCCGATAGTGTCTATGGTCCACTAAATGAACCGATTGGCACGACAATAACCGATGCCGAGGGTCAATTTAGCGTTACCCTGACAGGGTTACAGCCTGGGGAAACCATAAGTGCGATCGCGACTGATCCGGAGTACGGCACATCAGAACCCGCCCTAAATGCGGTAGTAAAATCCTCAAATGGTACAATTCCGCCCAACCCAGAACCCCTACCCCCCGTGATTCCCCAATGTCTCACCCAAACGCCCCCGCCACCTCCACCCCCCCCAGAACCCACTCCACCGGTTCAACAACCCTTGACGCTGCGCGTTCCTCGGAATGTGCATTTTGCCCTAGATCGTTCCGATATCTCGCCAGAGAGTGCAGCGATCCTGGATCAAGTGGCGGCGGTTCTCAAAGAATATCCCTTCCTCACCATTGAACTGCAAGGACACACTGACCCCCGCGCCAGTGTCGCCTATAACCAAGCCTTAGCTAGACGTCGGGCGTTATCGGTGCGGAATTATCTATTGCGCCAAGGAATCGATCCGGGACGAATGACGATTCGATCCTTCGGCGAAAGCCAGCGCCGGACAACAGGTAGCAGCGTTGTGGATTACGCACGCGATCGCCGAGTGGAAATTATTTTCCAGGATCTCAGAGGCTTAGAGATTATTTTTGAAGACCAAGAAACCGACTTGCAAATTGAATCTAGGGGAGGAGATAGGTAATGGCTAGTTTACCCATGAATGGTGATCAAAAGGCTCCCCTAATGGCACAGGTAAACCGAATGCAATTAGGACACAAAAGGTTTAAACAAGGATGGTTCCTAGGTTTTCTTGCCCTTTTCATGGGGTTGGGTTGGACTCAGGGAGTCCGCGCTGAAGGGAGTGCAGACTTAATTGACAATGGAGGCGATCGCCCTTACTTAGAGTATCGTAATGATGATAGCGCAGGCATACCCCGTCGAACGATTATTCAGGTATACGTTCGGGCAGGAGAAACAATCAATCTTGGCTCTAGTGCGATCGGGATTGGTGATGGTGATATTAGGTATACTGCACCCGAACCCGATGGTTCTACTAATACTTGTAGTAGCTCTGATCCCGGAACAGGTTTGATTCCCAATCTAGCGACAGAAGAAGCTATTGGTGAGGGAAATCCACCAGCATCATATACACCCTGTCAGGTTACTGTCCAAGGAGGTCAAACGGGAATTTGGGAAATAGAATTTATTAGCCCTAACGAAGGTAGTAACGAGAATCCAGCTCCTATCGGGGCAAGAGAGGAATGGACACAAGAAGAAGATGTCGGTTTTATAGCCGCCTGGGATGTCACCGTAGTCGATAGTACAGGCAGTCCAATCCCAGGTCGAGTCTTTGCCAACTATTTGGCTCTAAACATGGGAAGCAACGGTAGGAGTCTCAATTCTCAACTCACAATCCAAACCAACCAGGGTTATCAGTACGAAATCGACCTGAATGGTATCGACCCCTTTGGCTTTATCTTTTTTGCCAATAGTAAAGGATTTCTGGATTCGACTACGGGTGAACCGAGTTTTGAATCCATTAATCAAAGTGAGATCGTTATTAATCAAGATGAGATCCTTGAGGGCAGCACTTTACTCGATCCGTCGGGTGAATCTGACAACGAGGCGACTAATGATATCACCCATAAGGTTTTCCTGAATCAGCCCGCTATGAACATGCCTGCCTCAGCCATGACTCGCAATGGTGAAACATTCTTGCGACCGGACTTGGTGACTCCTGAGGTTAGCAACTTTACGTTTACCGGGACTGACGGGACTCCTAATCAAGTAGGTCAAACATTAGGTGGTAATTTTAATTTTGACGCCAATGTGCCAGGAACTTATAGCATCATTATTGACTTGAATAACAATGGTATGTTTGATGATGGTATAGATCGCCAGCTTATCGGTCGAACAGTTGCCGGCTCAAACCAAGTATTTTGGGATGGACTAGATGGTCAAGGAAATCCAGTTCCCGTCAATAGTGTTCCCTACCAAGCCACAATAGAAATCAATGCCGGTGAAGCGCATTTCCCCTTCATCGATGCTGAAAACAATCCTAATGGCATTATCCTTAGACGACTACGACTCAATGGTCCGTCTGGAGATGAAACCATTATCTATTATGACGATACACCAGTAGGCGGCGAGACTGTCTTACCTGAGGGGGAAGATAGTAGTGGCGGCGGTCATGTATTCAGTTCTGACTTTGGTAATGAAAAAGGCATAGACACTTGGATTAACGTTCCTTCCACACCGCTTGGACTGCAAGAGGGTATCCTGGTTCAGGTGGCAGATCTTTCCATTACTAAAACCGATCAGCCTGACCCCATCGTGGCTGGGGAACAGATCACCTATACCCTCACCGTAACCAATGAACAGCCGCCACAGGGAGAAACCTACTCAGATGTCACTGGCGCCACAGTCACCGATACGATACCCGACGATATTACTAACGTTACCTGGAATTGTGAGATCACATCAGCTCCGGATACAGGGGCTTGTGGTACAGCGAGTGGTACGGGCAACACCATTGATTTGACTGTAGACCTCAATGTCGGTGCCACCGCCACGATTACGGTAAATGGTACCGTTTCTCCAACAGCATCTGGGACATTGAATAATACCGCAACCGTTGACCCACCCGATGATACCTTAGACCCCAATGAGGACAATAACACTGACCCAGAAGACACCACGATTGAACCGAGTCCAGTTCAACCGGTGGGAATTAAATCCGTCGAACTCTCTCAGGATACCGATGGCAGTGGCTCGTTGACCCAGGGTGATATTGTCGAGTACACAATTACCTACACCAACTCCGATCCCTCAATCCCGATCACCGACTTCCAAGCCGTTGATGAAATCGATACCACTAGCTTGCAGTTTGTCGAAGGTAGTTACAATTTCACTGCCAGTGGTGCAGGGACAACGGTGACAGCGAACTCTACCTATAACGGCACCAGTGATCCAAACCTGAATAACTCAGGAACCCTGGGTGCGGACGGGGGTCAAGTTGTGATCCAATACCAGGCAGAAGTAATCGCCGCCGCAGGAGCGGAAATTCGCAACCAAGCCGTCGCCAGATCAAATGGGGGTACGGTAGACGAGTCTATCACCGATGCTTTTGCCAAAACAGGAGATGTGCCCCAAATATCAGATGATGGCGTTGACCAGGGTAACTTAGAAGGAACTGGGGATGATGAACCCACATTGCTCGTAGTCCAACCTTTGGGTAACCCCAACCTGCGTTTAGTCAAGCGAGTTACGAATATTATCCGAAATGGCGCACCAATTAGTGGAGTTAACTTCAACACAGTTGAAGATGACCCAGAAGATGAAGATGACAACATACTCAGTCAAACCTCAGTACAACCCGTGGGGATTTCCTCCTTACCCTCAGAATCATCGCTCCAAAGTGGGGACGAAGTAGAATACACCATCTACTTTCTGTCCGATGGTACAGCTCCGGCGAACGGTATCACTATCTGCGACGCTATTCCAGAAGAGACAACGTTTATCACGGATAGTTTTAATCCAGGTCAAGGAATTTTAGTGAATCAAGGCGGAACTAATACCAACCAAAGTAATCAATCAGAAGACGATCGCGGAGAATTTCTCCCCCCTCTAAGTCCTGTCACATCTCCCTGTCCAAACCTCACCAATCCGAATGGATCAGTGTTGATTAATCTGGGTGATGTGCCAATTACAACTCCGGATAATGTGGGGTTTGTCCGCTTCCGCGTCAGGGTTGATTAGATCAATGCCAAAAAATACGTCAACCATTGTCATGGGGAATAAAATCACCTATCAACCAAGACCAAGTGTCGTACTGACGGCTTACCCAGATACCTATGGCAATGTGATTGAAACCAATCGGTTTGCAGGGTTGGAAGGGTTGAGTATTGACCTGAATGCCCAGCAACATGTGGAACCGATTCATTTCCAAGTTGGGGATGGTCATAATCCCCCCCGTACCACTAAGTACCAACGCCAGACCACAGGGAATAATGGGATAAATGCCCCGCAATTTGTCTCCGATGAGTTGGTTCAGTTGGGCGATCAGCTAGAAGTATTGGGTCAAGCTGAACCCGGTTCAACGGTGGAATTCTATCGAGTCAGGGAAGCCGCCGATAGTGTCTATGGTCCACTAAATGAACCCATTGGCACGACAATAACCGATGCCGAGGGTCAATTTAGCGTTACGCTGACGGGGTTACAGCCTGGGGAAACCATAAGTGCGATCGCGACTCACCCCCAAGACGGCACATCAGAACCTGCCCTGAATGCGGTGGTGAAGTCTTCAGATGGTACAATTCCGGCTAACCCAGAACCTCTACCCCCTGTAATTCCCCGATGTCTCAGCCAAACGCCGCCGCCATCTCCCCCAGAACCAACTCCACCCGTTCAACCTCCACCCGTTCAACAACCCTTGACGCTGCGCGTTCCTCGGAATGTGCATTTTGCCCTAGATCGTTCGGATATCTCGCCAGAGAGTGCAGCGATACTGGATCAAGTGGCGGCGGTTCTCAAAGAATATCCCTTCCTTACCATTGAACTGCAAGGACACACTGACCCCCGCGCCAGTGTCGCCTACAACCAAGCCTTAGCTAGACGTCGGGCGTTATCGGTGCGGAATTATCTATTGCGTCAAGGAATCGATCCGGGACGAATGACGATTCGATCCTTCGGCGAAAGCCAGCGCCGGACAACAGGTAGCAGCGTTGTGGATTACGCACGCGATCGCCGCGTGGAAATTATTTTCCAGGATCTCAGAGGCTTAGAGATTATTTTTGAAGACCAAGAAACGGACTTGCAAATTGAATTTTAGGAGTTAGGAAAAGTCCCAATAGATTCCAGCAAATATGAGTCACTGACAATAAGTTTTCCGGGATGACTTAATCAGTAACTTACGAGCTGATTTTTCGGAGCTTGTTTTTGGGGCATAATTCCTGTGATGGCTAGGTAGTCAAGTTAATGAACGAATTGGAAAATTTCCTAAAACTATGAATCATTCTAATTTCTTTAAAAGAACTCTTGGAACCTTACTGAGTCTGGGAACTTTCTTTAACCAAACCATTGTTAAAGCACAAACAGTTACGCCAGAATTAAATTGGAGTGCGCCTGGTGTTGAGTGGCCCACAGGTGACACCTCGCAAACATTTCAAAACTTGGGTTGTGAGCAAGATGTAAATGCTACTATTACGATTGAAGATCCTCTGAATATCCTTGTTGATGATGAGCTTCGGGGGATAACATTACCGGATGATATTTCAGGAATATTTAACGGAGGTTTAGGTGAAAATGTAGAAGCGCTAGTCCTCAGAATGGATACAACCGAAACAGGTCAAGGGGTAACTGTACGCGTTGAGTTAGACAGCCCAGTACCTCTAGTCAATTTCCAGATATTTGATGTGGATGAGGATGATAATCCTCCCAATTGGCAGGATCAAGTGACCGTTAGAGGCTTCAATAATGGTGTGGAAGTACCTGCTCCTACTCTTACGAGTACGACTGAAGAAGAGTTGGATGAACAAGGTTTTCCAGACTTACTACCATCTAGCTCATCAACAGGGAATGTCGCTCTAGGTACAGGCGTTGGTAGGAATGATACAGCTCAGGGAACTGTTAAGGTTGATTTTGGTGAAATTACTATTGATGAGTTTACAATCTTCTATGAAAATGGTCCTAGCTCTCAACCAACTCCAAACAACCCTAATCCTGATCCCGATCCACAAGCTATTGGTCTGTTTAACATTAGTTTTGACGCCGAAGCAGATTTAGAATTAGAAAAAGATGCTAGTTTTAGCGATCCAATTATTGTCGGCGATGAACTGACGTACAGAGTAAGAGTAACTAATCAAGGTCCCTGTCCTGCTACTGATGTCTCAATCCTCGAATCACTCCCTTCTGGATTAACTTATATTAGTGACAATCCTAGTCAAGGAGACTATGATCCGACGACAGCTATCTGGACACTTAATACACCCATAGAACAAGGTAATAGCGCCACGCTAGATATTACGGCTAGACTTAATACGAGTCAACCGATCACAAATACAGCGCAGGTCAATACATCAAACGAATTTGATCCTGATTCCACTCCAGGGAACAATCAACCCAGCGAAGACGACCAAAACAGCTTAACCATAACACCAACTCCGAGTGCCGACCTATCCCTAAGCAAAACAGTCAACAATACCAATCCTAATGTGGGTGAAGATCTCACCTACATCGTCACTCTGCGGAATGACGGACCGGATACTGCCACTAATGTCGCGGTGACTGAACAAATTCCAGCAGGATTTACCTTCTCTTCTGCCAATCCCAGCCAAGGCGACTATGATAGCAACACAGGAGAGTGGTCAGTTGGTAGCCTCAACAATGGCGCAAGCGCTACCTTAGAGCTAACCGGAACAGTGAATAACCTACCCATCGCTAACACGGCTCAAGTCAGTGCCTCTGACCAACCTGATCCTGACTCCACACCAGGGAACGACGAACCTGACGAAGACGACCAAGCTAGCCTTAACCTGCCTACCCAGTTAGCCGACCTATCTCTAACTAAAACTGCTAATAACACTGACCCCAGTATCGGTGAAAGCCTCACCTATACCGTCACACTGCGGAATGATGGACCTGATACTGCCACCAATGTCGAGGTGAGTGAACAAGTTCCGCCGGGATTGACTTTCTCTTCTGCCAACCCCAGCCAAGGCAACTATGATAGCAACACAGGAATTTGGTCAGTGGGTAACCTCAACAACGGTGCCAGCGCTACCTTGGCGCTAACCGGAACAGTGAATAACCTACCCATTACCAACACGGCTCAAGTCAGCGCATCCGACCAAATTGACCCTGACTCCACTCCGGGGAACAATGAACCAGACGAAGATGATCAAGCTCGCCTTAACTTACCCCCCCAGATAGCTGACCTCTCCCTGAGCAAAACCGCCAATAACAATGACCCCAGTATTGGTGAGACTCTCACCTACACCGTCACCCTACAGAATGACGGACCGGATACCGCCACTAATGTCGCGGTAACTGAGCAAGTGCCAGAGGGATTGACTTTCTCCTCTGCCAACCCCAGTCAAGGCAGCTACGATAGCAATACTGGAATTTGGTCAGTGGGTAACCTCAACAACGGTGCCAGCGCTACTTTGGCGCTAACCGGAACAGTGAATAACCTACCCATTGCCAACACCGCCCAAGTTAGCGCCTCTGACCAACCTGACCCCGACTCCACGCCGGGGAATAATGAACCCAATGAAGATGACCAAGCTAGCCTCAACCTACCCACCCAGGTAGCTGATCTCTCCCTGAGCAAAACCGCCAATAACACTGACCCCAGTATCGGAGAAAGCCTCACCTATACCGTTACTCTGCGGAATGACGGACCGAATACCGCCACCAATGTGGCAGTGACTGAACAAGTGCCAGAGGGATTGACCTTCTCTTCTGCCAACCCCAGCCAAGGCAGCTACGATAGCAACACCGGAATTTGGTCAGTGGGTACCCTCAACAACGGTGCAAACGCTACGTTGCAGCTAACCGGAACAGTGAATAATCTACCCATTACTAACACAGCTCAAGTCAGCGCATCCGACCAAATTGACCCTGACTCCGCTCCGGGGAACGACGAACCTGAGGAAGATGACCAAGCTAGCCTTAACTTACCCACCCAGATAGCTGACCTCTCCCTGAGCAAAACTGCCGATAACACTGATCCCAGTATCGGAGAAAGCCTCACCTACACCGTCACCCTGCGGAATGATGGACCGAGTACCGCCACCAATGTGGCAGTGACTGAGCAAGTGCCAGAGGGATTGACCTTCTCCTCTGCCAACCCCAGCCAAGGCAGCTATGATAGCAACACCGGAATTTGGTCAGTGGGTACACTCGCTAGTGGGGCAACTGTCCGTTTGCAAGTGACAGGCACAGTGAATAACCTACCTATTGCCAATACCGCTCAAGTTACTGCATCCGACCAACCTGACCCCGACTCCACTCCGGGGAATAATGAACCCAATGAAGATGATCAAGCTAGCCTCAATCTACCCACCCAGGTAGCCGACCTCTCTCTGAGTAAAACTGCCAGTAATACTAACCCCAGTGTCGGAGAAAGCCTCACTTACACCGTCACCCTACAGAATGACGGACCCGATACAGCAACTAATGTCGCTGTGAGTGAACAAGTTCCGGAGGGATTGACCTTCTCTTCTTTTGAAGCCAGCCAAGGCAGCTATGATAGCAACACAGGAGAGTGGTCAGTCGGTAACCTCAACAATGGGGCAAGTGCCACGTTGCAAATTACGGCTCAGGTGAATACTGACCAACCCGTGACGAATACAGCTCAAGTGAGTCGTTCGGATCAACTAGACCCCGACTCCATACCAGCTAATGGCGTTCCAGGAGAAGATGATCAAGCGAGTGTGACGCTCCCCCAAGAATTGGCGGATTTGAGTCTTCTGAAAACAGTTGATTCAACAACTATTAGTCCCGGACAAAATATAACGTACACACTAATTCTGACGAATGATGGACCAGCCACAGCAACAGGTGTTGGTATCACAGAACGACTCCCTTCAGGATTAACCTTTGTCTCCGCTAATGCCAGTCGAGGTAGCTACGACAACAATACAGGAATTTGGTCAGTTGGCACTCTTGCCAGTGGGGAAACTGCCACTGTAAATATTGTTGCTACCTTAAATACAACCGATCCAGTCACGAATACCGCTGAGATTAGTGCGGCTAACCAACGTGATCCAGATGCCACATTTAGAAACAATGATCCCAATGAAGATGATCAAGCCAGTGTGACCATTCCTTTAGCAACACAACCCAATCTACGTTTAGTCAAGCGAATTACCAATGTCACGAGAGATGGTGCCCCGATTAGCGGGATTAATTTCAACACGTTTGTTGATGATCCCAATAATGATGATGATAATGCACCTGGATGGTCTCAGCTTCCGAACGGAGAGCCGCAGGGTGTGATTCAGATAGGTTCAGAAGCATCTTTACAAAGTGGAGATGAAGTCGAATACACCATTTATTTTCTCTCAGATGGAGGACAAGCTGTGACTAACATCCGAGTCTGTGATGCCATCCCAGAGGGAACGACGTTTATCCCTGACAGTTTTGCCGCCAGTCGGGGCATTTCCCTACAGCGGAACGGATCAACTATCTCACAAACCAATAGCCCAGATGAGGATAAGGGAACCTTTTTCTCTCCTCTCAACAGTGTAAATGCTCCTCCCTGTCCCAACTCCAACAATCCTAATGGTTCAGTGTTTGTGGATTTAGGGAACATTCGTAATACTGCTCCTGAGAATACTGGGTTTATCCGCTTCCGTGTCAGGATTGATTAGCAAAACAGCAGCGGGAGGAGGTTAATCGAGTTCATCTGGATTAATCCTTAACTCCCGCGATCGCGCTGTTGGGGCGCTAAAGCGCCTACTACGAACACGAAAATCGCTATCGACGCTGACGATAACACACCGCTTTATCCACTTGCACCCGTTCAAAGGAGTCATCTAAATTTAAGGTGGTTTCCCCACCGCCTAAAAATAAATAACCGTCCGGCGCGAGACTTGTCCTGATTTTTTTTAATACGGCTTTTTTGTTGGTTAAATCAAAATAAATTAAAACGTTGCGTAAAAAAATAATATCCAATTTATGGAATTGGGTAAATGAATGAGTAACCAAATTAAGTTGCTGAAATTCAATTCGGTGGCGTATCCTATCACAAATTTGCCACTGGTTTCCTTTATTTTGAAAGTATTTATTTAACAAGGAAAGGGGAAGTCCCCGTGTCACTTCAAGCTGACTGTAGAGTCCGGCTTTAGCACGGTTGAGGATCTCATTGGAGAGATCGGTGGCAATTAATCGGAGTTTCCAGTTCAGCAGTTCGGGAAACTCTTCATGCAGTAGCATGGCAATGCTATAGGGTTCTTGACCACTCGAACAAGCGGCACACCAAATATTCAAGGTTCGTTGGGTTTGCCGTTTGGCTAGGAGTTCGGGCAGAATGGCGTTGGCAAGGGCGTCAAAGGGATAGCGATCGCGGAAAAAGGATGTTTCCGTCAACAGCATTCCTTCAACCACCTGGACATGGCGTTGATTAAAGGGTTGCGTTTGCAGATTGGCAATCATTTCCCCTAGAGAAATAAATCCCATTTGCGTCGCCAGAGGGGTTAAGCGTAACTCGGCTAAATAGGCTTTATCCGCATCCAAAACCATGGCGGAATGATGGCGTACTAATTGGCGTAAATAGTTAAAATCTTGATGATGTATTGGCATTGTTTTAAGGTTTACTTGTTAGGTAGGAAGCCAGGAAATAAATTTCCGGCTTAAAGCTTAAGTAAGCTGAAGCTTACTAAATGCAGCGCAGCAGAAATAACTAATCAGTTAACAATAGATTGTACTGAGTAGATCTTTGAACCAGTTTTAACGGGTTTAAGCTTTTAGCCCGTAGACGCGGAGCGGCTTCTCTTCGAGTACTTTAGTTCAGGGCTAATCTTTAGTTCAGGGCGAGAATCTTCAACAAACCAGTTGGATGATTTCATCGGCGATTTGGTCTAGAGGTAAAATATTATTAGCTAAACCCGCTTGGGCGACAGATTTAGGCATTCCCCACACCACACTACTGGCTTGATCCTGCACCAGAATATGTCCCCCGGCGTCGCGGATATGGTGACAGCCTTGCAAACCATCGTGTCCCATACCCGTCAACACCACCGCGATCGCACTCCCTGGAAATGTCTTAGCAACGGATCGAAATAACACATCCACCGCCGGACGACAGGAATGTTCGGGCGGGGCTTGGTGTAAACTCAGGTGTACCGTTTTTCCCCGACGCACAACAATTCCATGGAAATCTCCCGGCGTAATCCAAGCATGACCTGGACGCAGTTCAGCGCCCTCATAGCCCTCGGCGACAGAGATGTGACATTGATGGGTTAAGCGTTCGGCTAAACGTTTACTAAATAGGGGAGGGATATGTTGCACGATGACAATGGGTAGGGGGAAATCGGCTGGAAATCGGGATAAAAGCGTGGCTAAGGCGTTCGGTCCCCCCGTAGAGACACCGATCGCCACAACTTGGGCTTTGGCGAGTTTGAGGGTAGGGGTTTGGCTGGGGAGGCGCGATCGCGCGATCGGTGTATTGTCAGATACGCCTAAGATATTGGCACAAAAGACTTTAATTTTAGGAATTAATTCGCGTTTTAAATACTCAGAAACTGCCTCACCTGTTCCCAATTTTGTTGGTTTAGTAACATAATCCTGAGCGCCGAGAGAAAGGGCTTCTAACGTGGCTGATGCGCCGCGTTCGGTGAAAGCACTAAACATAATCACGGGTAAATTCGGATAAGTTTGGCGAATAGCCGTTAATGTTTGCAAGCCATCCAGTTCTGGCATCTCTAAATCTAGGATGATTAAGTCGGGTTGCAGGTGGGGAATTTTGGAGAGGGCGATTTGACCATTGGCAGCAATTCCAATTACATCTAAAAAAGGGTCTTGAGAGAGGATTTCACTAAGTTTTTGACGGACAATTACTGAGTCGTCAACGATTAGCAGGCGAATTTTACGCATTGTAGGGTAGGGGAGCTGGGGGAGCAGAGGGAGCTGGGGGAGCAGGGGAAGCAGTAGATGAATCCTTATTGACAGATGAAGAGCACCTGATGAGATATGGGATTAGCGAAGCGTTGCGCAGGGGGTATGGGGGAGGCGCTCGTCCCCCATCGGGGGGTCTGGGGGGCTGGTCCCCCAGAGACAAACTCCTATCTTTGACCCTATCTGTGACAAGAAGAAATGGGCTAAAAGAGGTGCGGGGCGGGTTTAGTCACATTTAGGTGAGGTAAGAAACGATAGTTGTAAAACCCGCCCCTACGAACTTAATTAATACTTGAACTGATTCACCAAGGCTTCTAATTCCGACGCGAGTTCGGCAAGTTCCGCCGCAGATTTCAACGTGTTGCTGGCGAGGGCGGTAGTTTTTTGAGCCGCGTCCGCAACACTATTTATATTTTGGGGAATTTGTGAGGTACTTTGGGCGGCTTCGGCGACGTTGCGTGCCATTTCATTCGTCGTCGCGGTTTGTTCTTCTACCGCACTGGCGATTGTGTTTTGGAAGTCGTTGATTTGATTAATAATTGTGGTAATTTGACTAATCGCTTCAACGGAACTTTTGGTGTCGCCTTGAATCGCTTCGATTTTTTGACTAATGTCTTCCGTCGCTTTAGCCGTTTGTTTCGCCAGTTCCTTCACTTCATTGGCAACAACGGCAAATCCTTTCCCCGCTTCCCCGGCGCGGGCGGCTTCAATTGTCGCATTAAGCGCAAGCAGATTGGTTTGTTGAGCAATGGAGGTAATTACCTTAATCACATTACCAATTTCTGCACTACTTTGACCCAATTTGCTAATCGTTTGGTTAGTGCTTTCGGTCATATTAACTGCCGTTGTCGCGACTCGCGCTGCATCCGCTGCACTTTTGGCAATTTCTTTAATACTGGCGCTCATTTCTTCTACCCCAGTCGCTACCACTTGAGCATTACGGTTGACTTCTTCGGCATAAGCTGAAGCCGTTTGAGCTTGTCCAGAGGTGTGTACGGCGTTTTCATTGAGTTGTTGACTCACCAGATTCATGTCTTCTGACGCTTGAGCAACAGCCGTAGCAACGGAGGCAATTTTACCGACTGATACGGTTAAATTGCTTGCCATGCGATTGACATTATCGGTCAGTTGTTTGAAGTCACCTGTGGTTTTGGCGGTAACCTTTTGGGAGAGATCACCTTGAGCAATGGCTGAGGTTAATTGGGTGATATTTTCGACTTCTTCCTTGAGATTCGCCGCCATCTGGTTAATGTTTTCAGTTAAGTCTTTCCAGATTCCGGTAGCCGTTTCCACAACAGCGCGACTACTCAAGTGTCCTTCGACGCTAATTAAACGGGCGACGCGGTTTTTCTCATTGGTATATGCCTCGATATTATCCCGTAGAGTATTAATCGTGGTACTCAGGCTTAAGAGATCACCCTTTAACGGCTGATTGTCAATCTCTAGAGGCATTTTACAGGATAAATCACCCGCCGCGATCGCCTTCAGTACATCCTGGGCGGCGAGGGTGGGTTGGGCGAGGTTGTGGATGATGGTATTAATCGCGGTGGTTGTTGTTGCCCATCCTCCTTTTAAATAGGGGGGTGGAGATACAGGTTCAGCCCCATATAACCAGCGTCCCGCATGGCTTTCCCAATCCTTTAATACAGTTGTTTGCTGTTGGCGTCCCAGTCGTTCTGTGAGTTTCCCTTCTTGAGCAACCTGTTTACTAACTCGGACAATTTCATGGATAACGGTTTGGTTAACACCCATCCATTCATTAAACACTTGAGCAATTTCGCCCCAGCCGTTTTCCTCAGTGAGTCGGGCATTAAAGTTACCATCTCTGGCACTTTTTAGGGCTTGGAGGAGTTCATTAAAGTTTTCTGGGGATAAGAGAATTCCCTCAATTTCATGGCTTGGCTGCGAAGCTGTCGGCGTGTGTTTAGGTTCAGATACCATGGTTTCACTATGATGATGTTCATTGCTTCCATTGGTCTCTTGATTTTGGAAAAAGACTAAGCGTCCGGGTTTGCTGAGTTTATCGAGGTTCATGGCTTCTCCTAATTTGTGAATTCCTTTGAGATGGTCGAGGTTCATTATTTTTTGTCCTTATTGGTCATTAGTCACTCGTCATTAGTCATTCGTTAAGGAATGAGTTTGACCTTTCTGTATTCTTTAGCCCTTTGCTGGCTGACATACACATTAATTCCGTAAAGTCGGCTTTAAAATGGTAAGTTCAACCACTTTTTCTGTATCGAGAATTAGCAGAAGCTGATTGGCAAGCTTATACGCACCACGAATTAATTGCTGTGCGTTTCCTCGTAAGGTTTCTGGGGATTTTTCAAAGCAATTATCGGAAATTTCTAACACTTCTCCCACATCATCGACTAGCAAACTAATTACCTCATCAGCCGTTCGCACAACAACATTAAGAGGGAGATGTTCGCTATCTTCATCCACTTGGGTTTCAACGGGTATATTAGGGACATCTTGATCTAACTCCAGAAACTGACGTAAATCTACAGCCGGAACAATTTGACTCCGTAGGTTAATTAATCCCCGCACGGCTGGCGGTGCTAAGGGAACGCGGGTAATCGACTGATAGCGAATAACTTCTTGCACGTTTTCCACTTCTAGCCCTAAGAAGAAATGGTCGAGAAAAAAGGTACAAAATTGATGAGATTTAGCCATGATTAGGGAAGTGTTTATAATGACATAAGACGTAGCTTGCTTCTCAAGGGAGCGAGTATGACGAATGACAAATGACGAATGACGAATGACCAATGACAAATGACGAATGACAAATGACAAATGACATTAAATCGCTTCAATGTCCAAAATTTCGGTAACTTGACCCTGAATAACCGCGATCGCCTGCACCCCTGGACGAGTGGATTCACCCGTGATACAAAGGTCTTCCATGACGATATCCACCATGCGTTGCACCACTAATCCAATTTGGCGTCCACTTTGACAAGCAACGACGACAACTTGCAGCGGATCAGCGTCTAATACGGCTGTTTTGAAGTTAGCAGCGCTAAAGCGCTGACTACTAACAAAAGAGTCAAAGACATTGGCAAAATTAACCAGGTATAGAATTTGGTCGCGATACTGAATCACCTGGCGATCGCCCACTTGTTCGATCGCGGTTTTGGGAAATTCTTCTAAGCGCACTACCCGCGACAAGGGAATCGCCATGCGGCTGTTATCTAAGGCTTCAAATAACAGTAACATTTGTACGGTTTCGATATTGGATTGAGAGGACATTTCCTGTTGAATTAAGGCGTTTGTTTGTTCGTCTGAAAGCACTCCAGCCCGTGATGCTAAACTAAATACATCTAAAATTAATGCCACTTTTCCATCCCCTAAAATTGTGGCTCCGGCAAAACAAGGGGTTTCTTTGAGCAGTTTTCCTAAGGGTTTGACGACAATTTCTTGAGTGTCATTAATCGCATCAACCACTAAGCCAAACGTGAAATTATCGACTTGCAGAACCACGATATTCAGCATGGTTTCGGCTTGAGGGTTGACTGTTTCCGGGTTCCATTCTGTGAGTTCAAGTTCTCGATTTAAATACACCAGGGGTAATAATTTACCCCGCAACCGATATACAGGGGCTTTGTGGACATATTCGATCCCGTGATCCGCTTGTTCTCCCTGCAAACGGACTAATTCTAAAAGACTGGTTTGAGGAATCGCATAACGATCGCCGCCACTGGTGACAATTAAGGCGGGAATAATTGCCAAGGTTAAGGGAATTTTTAGTTTAAATGTCGTTCCTAACCCAAGTTGAGTGTGAACGTCTACTGTACCGCCAACTTTTTCTACATCGGTTTTGACTACATCCATTCCCACTCCCCGCCCCGATAAGCGCGTCACGCGATTAGCGGTGGAAAAGCCAGGAAGAAAGATTAAATTGAGGGCGTCGGTATCACTTAAGCGATTGGCTTGATTCGGCGTAATTAAGCCTAAACTTAACGCTTTTTGTTTCAAGCGTTCTGAATCAATTCCCGCCCCATCATCGGAAATTTCAATGGTTACATACCCACTTTCATGGAAGGCTTGCAGACGTAATCGCCCTGTGGCGGGTTTCCCCTGAGTTTGACGTACCTCTGGGGATTCAATCCCATGATCCACACAATTACGGAGTAGATGCGTTAAGGGATCTTTAATCGCTTCAATAATCGTTTTATCTAGTTCCGTCTCTTCTCCCTCTATCTCCAATTGCACTTGTTTTTCTGTCGCGATCGCCACATCCCGAACTACCCTGGGAAACTTGCGCGTAATTGTACTAATCGGCTGCATTCGGGTTTTCATGACCCCTTCTTGCAACTCTGTTGTCAGTCGGTTTAATTGCTGGGAGGTGGTAACAAAGGCGGTTTCATCTTGCAGCGTGGAGAATTGTTGAATCTGATTGCGAACTAACACCAATTCTCCCACCAAATTCATCAACTTATCCAAAAGATTAATATCGACTCGGATTGACTTAACGGTATTTGGGGTTGTCAACGCCGACATCAACTCCTCGCGATCGCAGGGAAGTTTTGACCCTTCAGGATTTGTCGGGGCGGGTTTAGGGATTTCCTTTTGGCTATTAATGGTAACGTTTGTACAAAACCCGCCCTCATCTCCCGTATCTCTAGATTGCAGTTGATTTAAAGTCTGAATTAAGCCAGAATAGTCAACATCGCCTTCTTGTCCGATCGCGTCTATCTGGGCGCAGATTTGCTGCATGGCGTCTAAGAGTTGTAGCAAGCTGCTGGTAATCTCTGCATTTAGCTGCAATTGTCCATCTCGCAGACAACTGAGTAAGTTTTCACCACTGTGGGTAAGGGCTTCTAGAGTGGGAAACGCCATGAAGCCGCAGTTTCCTTTAATTGTATGTAAGGAACGATAAATTCCTTCGAGTAAATCTTGATTAGTTGGATTTTTCTCTAACGTGACTAGATCCGTCTCAATCTGGCTAATATTCTCGTAGCTTTCTACCAAAAAGGCTTTGATATCTTCATCCATGATAGTTAAGTAATGGCTTACATGTAGTCTGGGACGTTAATGGTTAAAGCTGACAGGAATTATTTCAAGAAAAATACGGCGGAAGTCATTGGGATTCAATTTCACTGAGTTTCGCCACTAAACCGAGTCTATCTTGGCGCAGGGAACGCTGCTATCGGTGATCCCACCCAACTTGAGAAGGCTGGATGAGAAAGATCCGTGATTTCACCGAATGACATTCTCGGACATTCCCTAGACAATAAAAGACAAGGATGAAACGGTTTTGATGAGTAGGGGCGAGTTTCACTATTATCGTGTTTTTTCATCCTTATGTTACTAAACCCGCCCTGATAAACTGTACAGATTCGTTGAGAGTTGGGTTTCGTACCTCAACCCAACCTACTTGCTAACTTCATTCAATCAACTGTTTGACTTGAAAGAACTGTAACCCAAATAGAGGAAACTCATGGCACTAATTCTAATCGTTGATGACGCCGCCTTTACCCGACGGATGATCAGAAAAACTCTTGTTGCTGACGGACATGGAACCTTAGAAGCCACCAACGGACAAGAAGGACTGGATATGGCGATCGCACATCAACCCGACTGTATCTTAACCGATATGCTCATGCCCGTTATGGATGGCTTTCAACTCCTTACCGCCTTGCGCGATCGCCAAATTAATACCCCCGTCATTGTGATCACAGCCGATATTCAAGAAAATGTGCGCCAGCGTTGTCGCGAGTTAGGTGGATCAGGCTTTATTAATAAACCCCCCAAAGAAGCCGAATTACGTCGCGTTATGGGTGAAATCTTAGCTTGTCCTCAGGAGACTGTATGAACTTAACTCCCGATCAAATTGATGCGATCCAAGAAATCGTTAATATTGGTGTCGGTCGGGCGGCTAGCGTCCTGAATGAAATGCTGGAAGCCCCGATTCGCCTCCAAGTTCCCTATATTAAAATTGGGTCGCCTCTGGATTTTCAATCTGAAATGGAAACTCGCCTCGGTGGGGAACAAGTTGCAGCAGTTCGCCAAGACTTCTCTGGATCTTTTTCGGGTTTAGCGGAGTTAGTTTTTCCCACCGATAGTGCTTCGATTCTCGCCGCTGTTCTCACGGGTGAAGAATTAGGAACACCGGATTTAGACGCCGTTCGCATTGGTACGTTAAGTGAGATTGGCAATATCTTAATCAACAGCGTGATTGGGTCAATTAGTAACGTCCTCAATCAACGCCTTGACTATGCCATTCCCAGCTACATCGAGGATACTGTCGAAAACTTAATCAACGTCGGCGACAATCAGCAGGATAATACTATCCTGTTAGCCCAAACCCAATTTTTTATCGAACAACTTCAGATTCGCGGCGATATTATCCTCGTCTTTGAAGTCGGTTCCTTCGACGTATTACTGGACGCGATCGCCATGCTAACCACTGTGTAATCTGATTCATTTTTTTGAGCAATGACCAATGATAGAGAACGAGGCTTTCTGTGTAATCAGTGTAACTAAGCTTTTATCCTCTACCCGCATCTGGACAATAAATCTGTGAAATCAGTGTTTTGACCAATGACCCCTTAATCCGTCCATGCATGAGATAGAAATTGCCGCTGAAAAATTTGGTGTTCTTGACCAAATGCCTTTGGGTGTCTGTATTCTCCGATCCGATTTCGTGGTCTTATTCTGGAATCGCTGTTTGGAAGATTGGACACACCTATCCAAAGATCAACTCTTAGGTCAAAAAATCAGTGACTATTTCGCTGATTTAAACCATCCCCGCTATGAAAAGCGGCTAAAGTCCATCTTTTCCGGGGGACCCCCAACCATTTTTTCCGCCCAACTCCATCCTCATTTTATTCCCGCCCATTTACCCAATGGACAACGGCGAATTCAGCGAACCACTGTCACCGCTATACCCGGCTTAACTGAGGGAGACTATTACGCCATTTTATCCATTCAAGATGTTACTGAACTTAGTCAACAAGTTCAAGACTATCGAAAAATGCGCGATCGCGCTTTAGCAGAAGTCCAAGAACGACAACGCGCTGAAGCCGCTTTACGGTCTCAAGAAGAACAGTTACAAGCGGTTTTTGATGCGGTTCCTGGTTTCGTCTCCTGGGTAAATTCGGATTTGCGATATCTGGGGGTTAATCGTCATCTAGCTGATACCTTTAACTTGACTGTCGATCATTTTATTGGTCAAGATGTCGGCTTTATGAAAGCGAGTCCCGGCTTTGCTGACTTTATGCGTCAATTTATTGCTAGTCCCGAACCAGCCGCTAGCCAAGTGATTGAAGCTTACGTCAAGGATACCACCCGGAGTTACTTAATTGTTGCCCAAAAATACCAACAAGGACATGCAGCGGTTTCGGTGGGAATTGATATTACCGATCGCAAACAAGCGGAAGAGGAGATTCGCAAAGCTTTAGCTAAAGAAAAAGAACTCAGTGAACTAAAATCTCGTTTTGTTACTATGACTTCCCATGAGTTTCGCACCCCCCTAACTACTATTTTAAGTTCGGCGGAATTACTGGAACATTATGGTCATAAGTGGACACCGGATAAAAAACTTACTCATATCCATCGTATTCAAGGAACGGTTAAACATTTAGTCCAAGTTTTAGAAGATGTGACTCTGATTGGCAAAGCCGAAGCCGGAAAACTTCAGTTGCATCCAGTCCCTCTGGATTTAGTTGAATTTTGCCACGGCTTGATTGAGGAGTTACAGTTGAGTTTAGGACAGCACCATTCTCTGGTCTTTACGCATCAATGTTCTAACCTGAACGTCTGCATGGATGAGAAGCTGTTGCGGCATATTCTGACGAATTTAATCTCAAATGCGATTAAGTATTCTCCCGATTCTGGAATCGTTACCTTGAACCTCGTCTGTCAGGATTCATCCGCTATTTTCCAAATTAAAGACCAAGGGATTGGAATTCCCTTCGCTGATCAAGAAAAACTCTTTGAGGCGTTTCATCGGGCGCAAAATGTGGGGAATATTTCGGGAACGGGATTGGGGTTGGCGATTGTTAAACGGGCGGTTGATTTACAAGGGGGTGAGATTATGGTAAATAGTCAAGTGGGAGAAGGAACCATGTTTACGGTTACATTGCCTTTATCGGTATAGATTGAATAATTTATCTATAAAATAATGAATTAGTTGTCGGTGGGGAAGGGCGGGTTTTGCTGTTCAGTTATCGGTAAATAGCCGAATTGAGTCCCTAAACCCGCCCCTACAGAGTTATCGGTGGGGAAGGGCGGGTTTTGCTGTTCAGTTATCGGTGAATAGGTTAATTTAGTCCCTAAACCCGCCCCTACAATTGATTGATTACCTACTCTATTGCATTTGTTAATAAACATGGTGTTATCATCTCACGTAAATCACCCTGGAAATAAAACCGCGATCGCGACTGAAATCCAAACAGCGGCGCATCAATTTCATGTCCTGGATCAAGTCCCTATAGGCAACTGTGTTCTGCGATCGGATTTAGTGGTTTTATATTGGAATCGTTGCTTAGAAAACTGGACGCATCTCTCCAAACAGCAAATCCTCGGTGAAAAAATTACCGATCATTTTCCCCACCTGAATCATCCCAAATATACCACCCGTCTGCAACAAATTTTTACTGGAGGACCACCCACCGTCTTTTCCTCCCAACTTCACATCCACCTGATTCCTGCACCTTTAGCCGACGGATCATTACGGATTCAACATACCACCGTTACCGCCGTTCCTAGTGAAAACAATGGCGAGTATTATGCTTTATTATCGATTCAAGATGTTACCGAACTCACCCAACAAGTTCATAACTATCGCACCATGAGAGATCGGGCGATCGCGGAAATTAAAGAACGCCAACGCACCGAAGAAGAATTAGCCGACTATCGTAACCATTTAGAAGAACTGGTTGAAGAACGAACCGCTGCACTCCAGACAGCTAATGAACAATTAAGCCTGAGTCAAGCTAATTATCGTAGTATCTTTGAAAATGCCGTTGAGGGCATATTTCAACGTACCCCTGATGGTATCTATATCAGTGTTAACCCAGCCTTTGCCCAGATACTCGGCTATGCTTCACCCAGCCATTTTTTAAACTCTATAAAAAATATTGAACAACAATTTTATGTTAATCCGGATGACCATCGACGTTTAACGAAATTAATTCAACAAAAAAAAGCCGTATCTAAATTTGAAATCCAGGTTTATCGCAAAGATGGACGAAAAATATGGATTCGTAAAAATGCCCGTGTGGTTAGCGACAACTCTGGAACTATTCTGTATTATGAAGGGTCAATTGAAGACATTACCGAAAGTAAACTCGCCGAAGAACGCCTGCGAGAAAGTGAAGAACGCTTTCGCCTGCTAGCCGACACCGCCCCCGTCTTAATCTGGTTAGCCGGAACCGATAGTCGCTGTTACTTTTTCAATAAAACCTGGTTAGAATTTACCGGACGCACCTTAGATCAAGAAATAGGTAATGCCTGGACAGAAGGAATTCATCCTGATGATTATCACTATTGTATAGAAACCTATTCCAACGCCTTTAAAGCCCAAAAACGGTTTCGCATGGAATACCGTTTACGCCGACATGATGGCAACTATCGCTGGATTTTAGATACAGGAGTGCCTCGGTTTACATCCAATGGTCATTTTGCTGGCTATACGGGTTCCTGTATTGATATTACTGACCGCAAGCAGGTGGAAGAACGACTGCGGGAGAGTGAAGAGAATTATCGTTCAGTGATTGAAAGCGTTAAAGAAGTCATTTTCCAAACCGATGCAACTGGGGTATGGACATTTCTGAATCCGGCTTGGACAGAGATTACTGGCTTTACCTTAGGGGAAAGCATTGGCACAAATTTCTTAGAGTATATTCATCCCGATGATCGCCAACATAACGTAGAGTTATTTCAACCCTTACTGGAACGAAAAAAAGACTATTGTCAGCATGAAGTTAGATATCTGACCAAAGATGGCGGATATCGCTGGATTGAAGTTCATGCCCAATTAACCTTTGCCCCCGATAATACCATCACCGGAACCTCTGGCACACTCCGGGATATTACTCACTACAAATGGGCAGATGCACAACTCAAAGCCAGCGAACAAAAACTTCGCCAAGTCATTGATTTAGTTCCCCATTTAATCTTTGCCAAAAATAAAGACGGTCAGTTTATTTTAGTCAATCAAGCCGTGGCTGATACTTACGGAACCACCGTCGAAGCCTTACTGGATCGGGCAGAAACAGAGGTTGCCCCATCAGTAGACGATGCCCATCAATACCGAAAAGCTGATCTGCACGTTATTAACAGTGGCGAAACCCTTTATATTCCCGAAGAAACGATTACCAATGCCCAAGGCGAAACTCGAATTCTGCAAACTACAAAAATACCCTTTTGTGTCGCTGACTCCGATGTTCCCGCTGTCTTAGGGGTATCCATTGATATTAGCGATCGCAAGCAAGCCGAGATTGCACTTCAGCAACAATTAATGCGAACGGTACTGCTAAAGCAAATTACCCAAGAAATTCGCCGCAGTTTAAACACCAAAGAAATCTTTCAAACCACCGCTACCCAAATTGGTCGGGCTTTTGGCGTCAATCGTTGTGTGATTCATACTTACCTGACGGAACCGACACCAGCGATTCCCTTTGTGGCAGAATATTTAGAAACAGGATATGAATCTATTCTTCAGTTAGAGGTTCCTATTCGGGGAAATTATCATGTTCAACAGTTATTAAAACAAGATAAGGCAATCTCTTCACCAGATGTCTATGCCGATCCATTGTTGTTATGCTGTACCCAAATATGTTGTCAGATTGGATTAAAATCAATGCTGGCAATTCGCACCTCCTATCAAGGGGAACCGAATGGGATTATTGGCTTGCATCAGTGTGATTCCTATCGCCATTGGTCAAGTCATGAAATTGAATTACTCGAAGCCGTTGCCGATCAAGTCGGGATTGCGATCGCCCAGGCGCATTTGTGGGAACAGGAAACCCGCCAACGTCAACAGTTAACCGAACAAAATGTAGCCTTAGAAAAAGCCCGACAAACCGCCGAAGCCGCCACCCAAGCGAAAAGTGAATTCTTGGCAACGATGAGTCATGAAATTCGCACGCCAATGAATGCGGTGATTGGCATGACCGGGTTACTTCTGGATACTGACTTGACCTCAGATCAACGCTATTTTGCCGAAACTATTCGTAATAGTGGAGATGCACTGCTGACGATTATTAACGATATTCTAGATTTCTCAAAAATTGAATCGGGGAAAATGGAGTTAGAGGAACAACCCTTTGAACTCCGCACCTGCATTGAAGAAGCCCTGGATCTGCTTACCACCAAAGCCGCCGAGAAAAATCTGGAATTAGCCTATTTAATTGACTCCCAAACCCCCAATTGGATTGCCGGAGATGTGACGCGGTTGCGTCAAATTTTAGTGAATTTAATTAGTAATGCAGTTAAATTTACGCCAACCGGAGAGGTTTTGGTTTCCGTAACCGCCCAGATTTTGGCGGATGAGAGGGATGAGGAAGATAGGGGAGATCGCTATCAGTTACAATTTGCGGTCAAAGATACAGGAATTGGCATTCCCCCTGATCGGATTTATCGCCTGTTTAAATCCTTTAGCCAGGTTGATTCTTCTACCTCTCGCCAATATGGGGGAACAGGATTAGGATTAGCGATTTGTAAACGCCTGTGCGAAATGATGGGAGGTCAAATGTGGGTAGAAAGTGGCGGATCAGTCGCCGGAAATCCGCCTGCGGGATGGATAGCCACTGATAGCGGAGAAGAGAGTTCGGGAGGTTCAACCTTTTACTTCACAATTCTGTCTGAATTCATCCCCGATTCAGCCGTAGTCGAACAACCCATCTGTGACACTCACCTAGCTGGAAAACGGCTATTAATTGTCGATGATAATACGACAAACTGCCAAATTTTAATCCGACAAGCCCAGTCTTGGGGGATGCAGTCACAAGCTACAGAATCGGGTCAAGAGGCGTTAGCATGGCTGTCTCAAGGTGAACAATATGATATTGCCATTCTGGATATGCAGATGCCAGGAATGGACGGGATTACCTTGGGCGAACAAATCCGTCACCAGTTTAAGGATAAAGAATTCCCTCTATTAATCTTATCGTCCATGGGTAAACCAGAGATTGCCTCTGGAGTCGTGGAAGCGAATTTTGCCGCCTTTTTAAGTAAGCCAATTAAGCAATCGCAACTCTACAACGTATTAACACAAATCCTGAGTGGACAACCCACAAAAATCAAGCGATCGCCTGTAGGTTCACCCTCCCTTGATCCCACTTTGGCGCAACGAATCCCCCTGCGAATCTTAGTGGCGGAAGACAATAAAGTGAATCAACAATTAGCCCTACAGTTATTGCAGCGCATGGGATATCGCGCCGATGTCGCTGGGAATGGATTAGAAGTCATTGAAGCCCTGCGCCGTCAGCCTTATGATGTCGTATTCATGGATGTCCAAATGCCGGAAATGGATGGCTTAGACGCCACCCGCCATATCTGCCAACAAGGGTTACTGACAAACCGCCCGCGAATTATTGCCATGACAGCCAACGCCATGCAAGGCGATCGCGAAAAATGTTTGGAGGTAGGAATGGATGACTATATCAGCAAACCGATCCGCGTCAATGAATTAGTTCGGGTTCTGTCTCAGAGTCAGCCGACAGAGGAACCCCCAGAACCCGCACCCCAAACTGAGTCAGCCCTTGACCCCCAAGTCTTACAAACCTTTCACGACATGATGGGCGAGAGTGCGACTGAAATGCTGCGTCAATTAATTGATATTTATTTAGAAGATACTCCTGTCATGTTGGAAACTCTGCAAATAGCCCTGCAAGAGAATAATTTACCCACTTTGCAACACACGGCTCATACATTAAAATCATCCAGTGCGGCATTAGGGGCAATTAAATTCTCCCAGCTTTGTCAAGACTTAGAAAATTTAAGCAAGTCTCAAGTGACCACAGGCTTATGTGAACTCGTTGCCCAAATTGAATCGGAGTACCAACGAGTTAAGCAAGAGGCGATAAATTATAAGTTATAACCCATTGTATTGGCGTGGCACACCTTAATTGGTGGATTAGCATTGTAGGGGCGCACCGACGTGCGCCCGATTTAACGATAAATCTATTCCACAATTTTAGCTGTGTCAGTCCAGTAGGTTGGGAAAACGCAAGGAAACCCAACAAAATAGACCCCAAAATTGGAAGATACTTAAAGAAGATCTGGGTCAATTCCCTGTTCTCGTAACTTGGTACGCAAGTCAAATAGCTGCCGTTCTAGTTGTTCAGCTCGCTGTCGCTCCTGTTCAGCTCGCTGTCGCTCCTGTTCAATGACATTCGCGGGAGCGGGCAAGCGGTTTCCCTCCTGGTCATACCAGTAGAGCCACTCCCTGGTGTATCCTTCATGAGTACCCTGTTCACAACCAATTCCTAGCCCAATTTCAGGCATCCACACTTTCGTTCCCTGTTGACGTACATAGACCCCATTCATCAGGCGATAAACCTCAAACGGGTCATGCTTATCGCGTTTCCAGTAGTCAGGATTGTAGATAGTGTAGTACAGCACCCCCATCTCGGCATACTTGGTCATTTTCCCGTCGTACTCATCACCCGGCGTTTTCGAGACCACCTCTAACACCCACTGAGGAACAATGTCCTTCTCTTGCCAAAGGACATAGCTCAGTCGGAGCTTACCACCTGCTTTGAATCGCTCTACTCCTAGACTGAGAAAACCATCGGGTACAATTGCGTCAACTCCTGGAGAGTAATAGACCCCCATATTGATGCCCAAAAACCAGTCCATGCGCTCTACCCATAGCCAAGCCAGAATTGCTCGTAGCAGATTTGGAATCAGGTTTTGCAGTTCATTATCCACAGGAGTATCGTCTGAGTCGGGCAGTTCTTCAGCAGTGGGAAGATATTGCAATGGGTTGTACTGTATCATGGCGGCGCTCCTATCCCAATAAATCAAGGCTAACTCAATGGAGAGTCAGGTGAAGAGAAGCAGGGGAAGCGGGGGGAGCAGGGAAAGCAGAGGGAGCAGGGGGAGCTGAGGGAGCAGGGGAAGCTGAGGGAGCAGGGGAAGCTGAGGGAGCAGGGGAAGCTGAGGGAGCAGGGGAAGCTGAGGGAGCAGGGGAAGCTGAGGGAGCAGGGGAAGCTGAGGGAGCAGGGGGAGCAGAGGGAGCAGGGGAAGCAGAGGGAGCAGGGGAAGCAGAGGGAGCAGGGGAAGCAGAGGGAGCAGGGGGAGCAGGGGGAGCAGGGGGAGCAGGGGGAGCAGGGGGTGATGAACCAACAATCTAGCGATTCAGTCAATCGGCGTAGTTCTATTAAGAAATTTTACGGAAGTCTTGACTGGGGGATGTAGTGGATAATCAGAATAACCACTACAAGCTGTATAGAGGCACTGTTCGATGATTATACCGTCTCTGCTAATTCTCGCGATCGCTCTCGTCGCGGTTTACATTCATACCCATGTCGCAGAGGAATTAGTGCAAGTAGGGGCAACGATCATTGCGTTACTTTGTCTGGTGTTGAATCTAATTTTAGCGCCACTCGCGATAAAACTGCTCATTGTCGGGTCTATTTTACTCACAGCCAAACGGACTTCATTAGCGCTTTTTAATTCCCTACTCCAGTAATTCGTTTACCAGTTATCAGTTATCAGTTATCAGTTATCAGTTATCAGCCAATTACTGACCACTGATAACTGACCACTGACCACTATGACGTTGTAGCTTTAGCGATCGCAGACAACTTTAACCAGGATGGATAACTCCCCTCTGCCTTAATCTGCTGGATTTGCTCCTGGGAAATCGGTAAATTGAGACGCCCTGCTACCGCCTGGACAATATCGCCTCGGTCAATAACACCCGCGATCGCGCCTGCGGGAGAAAGTACGGTTAGATGCTTTAGCTGACAAGTGTCCAGAGTTTTAATTACGTCTATTAACGGAGTTTTCTCCTCAACTGTGGCAATTTCCGATAACGGGTGAACCAGACTCTCCAGGGACTCTATTTCCCAGCGGCTGCGTTCGATTGTTTGTAAGTCTTGAATCTTAACTAAACCGCGATAACGTCCCTCCGACGCGGCATAATACGGCTTATTCGTCTGAATATCTGCCAGAATGTACTCATCCGCAAAAGACCGTAAGCTCATGGTGGCATCCAAGACACGAAAATTGCGGGTCATGGCGTCGGAAGCTTGAAGCTCAAGTAAGGCTTCTTGTAAGATACTCAGGCGATCATAAGCATTGGCATTGCGATACACAAAAGTGCCGATCAACGCCAACCACAGGATTGTCCATACTCCAGTTAACAAAGTCAGTCCTAAGGATACCGCGATCGCTAAAGAGCCAATCACTTTACCCGCCTGTGCTGCCCAACGCACTCCTTGCAAGCGATTCCCCGTCAGCTTCCAGATTGCCGCTTTGAGAACTTGTCCACCATCGAGGGGTAATCCGGGGATTAAATTAAACAGGGTTAATACAAGGTTAATTCTTGCCAGATCCGCCGCCACCAGATATCCCAGATTTTCCGTGGGCAGTACCTGAGTTAACCCATAAAATAGACCAAACAGGCAGAGGCTAACCCCAGGACCTGCGATCGCGACTTGAAACGCATCACCGGGAGTCTGAGATTCACGGTCAATCGCCGCCACGCCGCCAAAGATAAACAGAGTAATCGAATTGACTTTAATTCCCTGCGATCGCGCCACTAAACTATGCCCTAGTTCATGCAATAACACCGAAGCAAACAATAATAGCGCCATCACCAACCCCAGACTCCAGGCGGAAATTGACTGAAAACTCGGATCGAAATTCCCCGCCTTGAGTAAGGTCACCAAGGCTAAGATAAAAAACCACGACGGGTCAATAAAGAAAGGTATTCCGAATAATGAGCCAATTCGCCAATTTGACTGTATCAAGGTTTTTGCTTCCTTTGACGTTTACCTGGACTAGGGGTAATTGACAGTATTCGTATTCTACGATATTAGCTTTTAGATCCCCAGCTTCTTCAAGAAGTCGGGGATCTCAGAAGGGAAGAAGGTATCTCAAAATCCCGACTTAGAGTGCCCCGGCGTTACTCAGTCCCAAGATCACACCAGCGCCAACCAGGTGTCCCAAGCTAGCCGTTGCCAACAGTTCGGTCACACCGAAACGCTTGAAGATGGCGGGTTTTGGCAGGGGTAAATCCGGTCCCACACCCGGATTTTGAATCGCGTAGTACCCTGCAACCAGTACCACCAGGTTGCAGATAATCATCACTAGCCCCACAGTGGGAGTCCAGCTAGGGGTTGAGGGTACAGACGATTGCACCGCCGCGAGTAAAGTTGTGTTAAGCATTGTATATTCTCCTGGTCTTGATAAACAGATACAAGTGAAAAAATAATAAAGAATTATCGGGATAAAATTCATAAAATGTTGTAATATTTAACAATTTGACGAAAAAACGAGAATGGGGCTATCGATGCGGGTTAAAATTTGTGGCATTACCAAACCAGAACAAGGACAAGCGATCGCGCAAAAGGGTGCAACCGCCCTGGGATTCGTATGTGTACCCGCTTCCCCCCGGTACGTCACCCCCAATCAAATCGGATTGATCGTAGAGTCATTGACGATATCGGTGGATACTATCGGCGTATTTGCCAACGCTTGTGTTGAAGAAATCTGCGCCACGGTTGCCCAAGCCAGATTGAACAGCATTCAACTTCATGGAAATGAATCCCCCGAATTTTGCAGCCAATTGCGGCAATGTCTGCCTGAGATTGAATTGATCAAAGCGTTGAGGGTGAAAACGCCGGAAGATTTACAGTTAGGCGATCGCTATGTCAGTTGTGTCGATACCCTGTTACTCGATGCTTACCATCCCCAGATGCTAGGGGGTACGGGTAAAACACTTGACTGGCAGAAGCTGGCTGACTTTAATCCCCCTTTACCGTGGTTTCTGGCTGGCGGCTTAACCCCAGAGAATATTGGCGAAGCGTTGAAACGATTGCACCCCGATGGGATTGATCTTTCAAGTGGCGTTGAGCGATCGCCCGGAGATAAAGATTTGGATAAAGTCGCGTTACTGTTTCAACAGATAGGACAATAGTGACGTAATGGAATTAATACTGACAATAAAATGCACCCCCAAGAGTTCAGATTATGCCAAATCGAAGAGTAAAATTTCAGCATCGGTTGTCGCAGTTATTGCCACATCCGTTTCCTCACTCAACGCTGCACCGTCTCCTGACTCTAAGGTTAACCCGTTCACCGTAATCGTACCTCGCGCTACCTGCAACCAGCCATAGCGTTGAGGTGCGAAAGAATGAGTGATGCGATCGCGCTTTGTCAAGACGGCTGCATATACGTTTACATCTTGATGAATCGTCAGGGAGTTTTCTCTGCCATCACCTGAAGCAATTAAATGGAATTGTCCAGGATTCTTGGCGATACCAAAGTTATTCTGTTCATAGCTAGGATGATGTCCATTTTTATCGGGCAAAATCCAAATCTGTAACAAGTGAACCGATTCCGTTTGTGACTGATTAAATTCACTATGACGGATACCTGTCCCTGCACTCATCCGTTGTACATCACCAGGATAAATCACGGAACCATTCCCCATATTATCTTTATGTTCTAGCGCCCCATTTAAAACATAAGTAATAATTTCCATGTCCCGATGTCCGTGAGTACCGAATCCCGCACCCGGACTAACCCGATCCTGATTAATCACGCGCAGGGTACGAAATCCCATCGCGTTTGCATCGTAATAGTTAGCAAATGAAAAGGTGTGATAGGTGTCTAACCAACCGTAATTAGCATGTCCTCTGTCTTGAGATTTGCGAAGTTTAATCATTTGTCATTCGTCCTTTGTCCTTTGTTATCCCTATAACCATCGGACTGGGTTAGGTATTCACAGGAAGCATCCCAACAAAATATAGGGCTAAAGCCCTTACTACGAACCCAAGCTAATCTATCAAATTAGGTGTGCCACGCCAGTAGGGTGTGTTAGCGTAGCGTAACGCACCTTAACCAATATATATGGTGTGGCTGCGTAAGTCCTGATAGTTCAACTATAAAACCCATACCACTATTATGGGAAGTATGCACTTGAAAGTAAGCTAGTTACCAAAACGATACTATGGCAACTAAACGCGCCGAGAGTGAACGCGCCAATTGTCCGGTAGAACGTACATTAGAGGTTATTGGCGGTCGCTGGAAAGTCTTGATTCTGCGGGAATTATTGGCAGGGGTGAAGCGTTTTGGTCAGTTACATCGGGCTTTACATGGTATTACCCAGAAAATGCTGACGCAACAGTTACGAGAACTGGAAGCGGATGGTATTGTTCATCGGGAGGTTTATCTGCAAGTTCCGCCAAAGGTTGAGTATTCTTTAACCCCATTAGGTGAGAGTCTTCAACCGATTCTGGAAGCGATGCATGAATGGGGGATAAAACATTTGACCCTTACACAAGACAAATGACCAATGACCAATGACCAATGACCAATGACAAACGAAGTTTAAGGGATGGCTTCAGCTAACCCTATACTAATTAACCTAAAGGCAATATGTTGAACCTGTTCTACAGGAAATTTGAGATGTTGGGCAATGGTATGAAGCGATTCCGCCCCTTTACTATACTGCCAAATTTGCCATTCTAATGTATCTAGCTGATAGGAAGGATAATCGGCGATTGTACTGAGTAAATTCTGATTCGGATCAGGTAATTTAGCCGCCAAATTATCCCAATTGGCTAAAACCCGCAATCCCATTAAGGTTGCTTCTGTCGCCGGAATACTTAACCCGGTCATTTCTGGGGTGGGAATTACAGCCACAGAATTAAATCGAAATTGACCATCTTCTAGTTGAAACAGCACAGACAATTGCTGCAACAGTTGAATTTGAAATAGCTGTTCTAAGTTTAAGCGCGTTAAAACCCCTTGTTGTTTTAAACAAACGCCTAATGGCTGATTAACGGGACAACACCATTGAACCAGTTTAGTTAACACGCGATCGCTAACCAATTTACATTTGCTAATCAATGAGATTAAACCTTGTCCATCTCGCCGATTCGCCGCCGCGATAATGTGACCCTGTTTAACCCATAAGTAGTAGGTTCCAGTAGCTGGAGGAAACGCCCGAACAGTCAACAAGCCCGTCCTTTTGCCCTTTTCAAGTAACTGAAAAATCTCTGGTAATGATACGTCGCTTAAAGTACCGATAATACCCATCATTGTAATTACTAAGACACTTGCCCTATCAACTTGTTATTGCAGTTTGCCGTTAGTTCTCAAATAATACAACGCAAGATCACAAGTTAAGTTCACAACTTAACCACCGACGGGGTAATGCGGATGGAAAAGTCGGCGGGTTCAGGCAAGGCATTCACCGTTTTTTCACAGTTTTCGCTTAAAATGAACGGTTTGAACCCATTCTGACACTTAAGCGACTCTTAACCTGAATGTCACCAAAACATCAGCCTTCCAAACGTCAACGGGGAGTTATTCTTTCCGTTCAAGGTTGGCAACGCCTAAAAGCGGCGCAGCGCAAATTAGCGTTTCAAGATAATCGGGGAAAACCCTACACCCTAGAACAATTAAGCGAACGTACTCATTTAAGCCCAAACACCCTGATCAAAGTACGACGGCGGACGATACCTGTCGATCGCAAAACCTTGATGTCCTATTTCAGCGCCTTTGATCTGACACTTAATCTTAACGACTATACCAAAGCAGATACCAACTCATCTCATTATGATCAAGTTCCGCTCAAAAGTCCAGTTCCTCTTGATTCTCCTTTTTATATTGAACGTTTACCCCTTGAATCCCTTTGTCACGAAACTCTGATCAAACCGGGAAGTTCCATCCAAATTGTTGCGCCTAAGCAAATGGGAAAAACCTCTCTGATGACGCGAATCTTGCAGCAGGCTAGGGAGGAAGGCTTTCATACCATCCCCTTAAACCTGCAACTGGCAGAATTTGCCATAGTTCGTGACTTACAGCGATTCCTGCAATGGTTCTGTGCGGTGGTGACACGAGGCTTGGGTTTACCGCATCAAGTGCCAACCTATTGGGATGATATCTATGGCGGAAATGCTAATACCACCTATTATTTTGAAACCTATCTCTTACCGCAACTTGATAATCCTTTAGTTTTGGCATTAGACGATGCTGATATACTATTTAACTATCCAGAAATTGCTAGAGATTTTTTTAGTTTGCTGCAAACCTGGGGCGAAAAAGCCAGTTATGGGGATAGATGTAGTCAACTTTGGCAAAAATTGCGCCTCGTGATTGTAAATTCGACTGACGTTTACGCCATGTCTGGAGGTAAGTCTATGGAATTTACAGCAGAATTATCGCTCCAGTTACCCGAGTTTACTAGGGAACACGTCCAAGAGTTAGTGATTCGCCATGGATTCAGTTGGCAACCGCAACAGGTTACGCAATTGTATCAGTTGATAGGGGGTCATCCGTATCTGCTCCAGCTAACGTTAAATGCGATTAAAACCGAAAAAATTCCGATTGACCAATTTTTGGCAACTGTTACCGCAGAAGCTGACATTTATCGAGAGCATTTGCACCAGTGCTTAGAACATCTCCACCAGGATTCAGCACTCATGAATGCCTTGATTCAACTTGCCAATTCATCAACGCCTGTAGAGTTTGAGCCAATTCTTACCCGTCGCTTGCAAAATCTAGGACTGGTACAGGTGGCTCAGGGCAAGGTTAAACTGCGTTGCCAATTATATCACCACTATTTTCGCGATCGCCTCAAACCCCTCGGCTTAAAATTTCCCCCCGAAACCCGCCAAGCTAGCATGGTGGTGATTGAGGGGGTCAACTTAACTGCTAACCTACTGGCTCATCCAGAACCGACGTTTAATCAACTCTACAAAGACCTACAATTGTTTGTCCAGCTTGCTCAAGAATTTGACGGAAAAATTATCAAATCCATTGACCAAGGAATGTTAATTGTATTTCCCAGTTGCCTCCAGGCGATTAACTTTGCCCAAGAGATTCAATTAACGCTTCAATCCGCCGTTCAACGGGACTTAACGCCGGGACTCTGTTATCGGATTGGTATCCATTGGGAAGATGTTATTTTTTGTTACACGGGTGTGAGTGGACCCGGCGTCAACATTGCCCATCATCTTACCGCAGAAGCCCCTCCTGGCGGGATTTGTATATCTCATAGCGTTTATGAGGCGATCGCGAACCATTTGCCCCAGCCACCGCAACCGATGGGACAGTGGCAATTTGAGGACAGTGAACAACCCATTGCCCTTTATCAACTCAAATAAGCATAGACAGATCCCCGACTTCTTGAAGAAGTCGGGGATCTTGCTTAGAGACTGTACCTCATCAACCTGAAATCTGCTATATATCCTAGGGTAGGCACTACCCATTAGCCTTAATTCAGTGGCATTTATGCAAAACTCAAGGAAGCGTTCTTCTCATTTTGAGAAGCACGTTTACCCTTGAGGATCATTTTTACACCCCCTTTAGGTGCCAATACAACACCTCGACGTTGGGGTTTTACGGGTCGATTTTCCGCTAATTCCAATTCGTAGGATGACACAATTTTGGCTAACGCTAACTTGAGTTCAAACTGGGCTAACGCCTCACCCATACAACGACGGGTTCCACTACCAAAGGGGATAAATTCAGAGGAAGAAAACTGGCGTTCTAGAAATCGTTCTGGCTTAAAGGTTTTCGGTTGGGGATAGAGATCCTCACGCTGATGGGTAAGATAAAAACAACCCATAAGTATTGTCCCTGTATCTAACTGATGTCCGAATAACTCAATCGGTTCTTGTACTACCCTGGGAAAACTTAACATCGCAATGGAATGAATCCGTAGCGTTTCATTACACACAGCCGTCAAATAAGGGAGTCGGAAAATCCTTAGAGGATCAGGTGTATCGCCTAAGCTATTCAACTCCTGAATTAGTTTTTCTCGAACTTCAGGGTAACGATGAATCCAATACAATCCCCAAGCCATTGCCAGTGCTGTTGTATCATGACCCGCTAACAAAAATGTCAGCAATTCATCGCGCAACTCTTGATCCGTCATGCCTTGACCCGCTTCATCTCGAACCGATATGAGTAGGGAAAGGATATCCGTTCGATTTGGATCAGGGTTTTGACGACGTTCGCTAATTTCAGCATAAAGCAAATCATCCAGTTGCTTTCGCAAGTATAAAAAGTATCCCCAAGGACTCCATACCCCCCAATCTTTTTGCAGGGATGAAAAAAATAGCAAACTGGCAGTTAAGGGAGAATTCAGGAAATTGAGTAAACTCCGAGATTTTTGGATAATCTGTTCACAGCGTTCTCCGTCATAGAGTCCAAATACCACTTGTATAATTACCTTTATGGTGATCATTTGGGTAACATCAAGGGCTTTAAAGGGTTGATTCAGGGGAAGTTGATTGATCACTTGCTCTGTGAGTTGATCAATTAACGTTCCATAAACATGCATGCGATCGCCATGAAATGAAGGCATCAAAAGTTTTCGCTCTCGTTTGTGGCTTTCCCCGTCTAACAGAAGTAGAGAGTATTGACCGACTAAAGGTTGTATTAATGTATTCAAATGACCGGGAGCCGTTAACTTCTTTCTATCATTGATTAAAATTTGCTGTAAGGCTTGGGGATGGTAGACAAAAATAAAGGAGGCTTCCGAGCTAATCCGAGCCGTGAACAGGTCAGGATGACGCTGGGCAGCACTCTCCAGATAACCTACCGGATCAAAAACCCATCGTAGCTTTTGCCAGAAACCAGGAGTTTTTAACTCGTTAACGGATTTCATAATTAACGGACAGATTTTAAAAGATTATTTTAAACTATACCAGTTTTATGGGATTTAGAGAACCTTTTACCCTAAGAAGCACTAAGGGCGGCAAGTTGATTATCGCCCCTAGTAACCTAATGACTGTTCATTGAGTCAAACCCCTACGGATTTCCTCGTCTGGGGTTTCTGGTGAGTCGGTGACATTCGCGATCGACGAACTATACTAATTGTTTTTGGCAAAACTCCAACTAACTGAGCAATCACGTCATCAGAGAGTTCATCAATAAGCTGGGCGTCGAAATATTGATAGAGTAAACGTAATAAGATTCTGGCACGGTGTAGTGGCACATAAGTGGTCATGGCATGTTGGGTAAACAAGATCCAGCGCTGCCGTAATTGATACGCTTTCTGGCGTTCGTACCGTGATTCAGGATAGACTAACGAAAGCGAACCAATGGGAACAACTCGCGTACAATCCGCATCAAAAAGCCCACCAACGGCAGCACCAGAACCCGCTAGTTCTGCATGATGACGGTGCATTATGATTAATGCATTACCACGAGTACTATTCACCCTGAGGAGTTGTCCTGTCTGTAACTGACTCAGGATTTCAGTGGGTTGAATAATGGGTTTGCGGATTAGGGCTAGCTCTGTCATGGCACCTCAAAAAAACCGGGCTATTATCTCTGATGATTAGTGGTAGATAGTTAAGGAATAATATTTTGTTGAAATTGCGACGTTGTTAACCAGAGCAGACCTTGAACCTACTCGATTTTGCCTCCAAAGCGACAAATTACACTTTAGAAATTGATTGGCATTTAATCTTTATTCAACAGATATAGTAAGAGACTGTTGATGTTACTGAGCGGCTGTGGATTTAAACGACCTACCCAGATTTTAGTAAAGGGATACAAAGAACAGGCAATAGTTAATTTAAATGTGTCTTAGCCGAGCATTCCCCCACCCTACCAGATAAAATGACTTCAAAAACACTGTAACTTTATATTAGGATTAATGGGAAATTACGAGAACTCACTGATAGTAGTATTGAGAATAAAATTAACTTTTTCATAAAGCTAATTTGGCTTAGTTTGAGCGTTCTCCGACATTTACCCAGATTGTCATTTTGATTGATTTGAATGAGTATAACGACCTATTTATTATTTTAAGCCACACTTCACTAAAGAATTGGGAAATTTCTGAATTCTCATGTAAAGAGTTGATGAAGAAGGCAGAAGGGGAGCAATGTAGAGACGTGCCATGGCGCGTCTGGAAGCAGGGGAGCAATGTAGAGACGTAGCATGCTACGTCTGGGAGCAGGGGGAGCAGGGGAGACAAAATTTCTATAACCCATTAACCTATTGCATATTCCACACCGAGCGTGTTACCGAGCGCAGTTCGACCAGGCTCACTGACCATCGAGGTAAGCGATGCCCTGAGCCTGTCGAAGGGTTGAGGTGTTGCCTATTGCCTATTGCCGAGCGCGTAGCGCTATAACCAATAACGAAATTCAACAGCAGTGGGGAAGAGGCAAGAGTTCGCAGTAAAGTGAAGAAAGACTCACATAGATACACCCTCGTTGATTAGGGAAATAACCGCATAAATAGTCATGGCACCAGAAAGAATCGTTCTCCTATCGAGCCGAGAAATTGAGAAAATGCGTCAAGCTGGACGTTTAGCCGCCAAGCTCCTGGATCACCTTGAACCCATGATTCAGCCAGGAGTCAGTACCTTGGAACTCAATGATGAAGCCGAGCGCTGGACTCAGGAACATGGAGCCAAAAGCGCTCCCCTCGGTTATCATGACTTTCCTAAGTCAATTTGTACCAGTATTAATGAAGTCGTCTGTCACGGTATCCCCAATGCTAAACAAATTCTCAAGGATGGGGACATTATCAATATTGATGTAACCCCGATTGTGGATGGATTTCACGGGGATACGTCCCGAACCTTTTTTGTCGGTACACCTTCACCCACCGCCAAAAAACTGGTTGAAGTCACCTACGACTGTATGATGCGGGGAATCGCCGCCGTGAAACCGGGAAACCGCATTGGTGATATTGGGGCGGCTATTCAGGAATACGCCGAAGCTAATGGTTTTTCTGTGGTGCGGGATTTTGTCGGACACGGCGTTAATCGAATCTTTCATACGGCTCCCCAGGTGCCTCACTATGGTACTCGCGGTAAAGGAAAGCGTCTGCGTTCCGGGATGGTGTTCACCATTGAACCCATGATTAATGAAGGAACGTGGGAAGTGGAAATTATGGCGGATAAGTGGACAGCGCTGACAAAGGATCGTAAGCTTTCGGCTCAGTTTGAGCATACTATAGCAGTTACGTCAGATGGGGTAGAGATTCTAACCTTACCCGAACCGATGACAACGATGAAATCGGCGTGATGCATTGGGATGGGGGAGAATTTCCTACTTCCTAATCACCAATTACCTCTTCCTTAATTACCAGGTCAATTTAAGCTCAAACATCTTCAATCGCTTGATTTGACCCCTCCCTAACCCTCCCCTTGACAAGGGGAGGGAACTCGAACTTCGCTACAACAAAACCTGCCCTTCGTCAACAGAAAGCGGATTCGATATAGTTTTGTAGGATAAGCTCATATCCTCCAAGAATAAACGGTTCACCAAATTGAGGGGCTGAAGTCGGCAAAACATTCCTAGTATTAACAGGGCGTGGGTTTTTACAGATACGGTGATAGCGAACAAGGGCAACATCAAACCGACAAGGAAGATCACTTAAATCGGGATTTTCTGCTAAAAATAGTTCGGCTGTTCGCCAAATTTTGGCTTGCTTAGAGGATGTAATCGCCAATTGACCATCAGCATCCCAATTCCCTCGACTGCGAGTTTTCACCTCGACAAAGGCTAAGATAGGTGACTCCGCGTTTGCTGGCAAGGGGGTAGAGGGATGAAATTGGAAGTTTATATCCAGATTGGAGACAGGATTTTCCTTGACTTCTCCATCCCGATAGGCAATCAGGTCGATTTCTCCCCAGCGACAGTGCCATCGGTGATGTAAAATAGTCCAACCTTGGGCTTGTAACCAGGTGGCAACGAGTTGTTCTCCTAGTTGTCCTTTTGCATTTGTCATTTGTCATACTCGCTTTTATCGAGAAGCAAGCTACGTCATTTGTCATTTGTCATACTCACTCATCGAGAAACTGTCAATGGTAGGATGATTAAGTGCCAGGACATAAATTCTGTACCCTTTACTAAGAAATGTTAACAACCCTCAAACCCTTACTGTTGCCTGTTGCCTAATCTCAATCGTTAACTTTAATGAAAGTACGACTCCTTATATAATTGGTCAGAAACATCTACAGATTTTACAAATTATGTTCAGATTCATTTTAGTTGGGATAGCTAGCTTCTTAATTTTTATCGGTAGTCCTTTTACCCTAGCGATGCTTCACGCTGCCCCGGCTTTGGCTGTGGATTATAACAAAGAATATTTGGTTAATTCAGATTTTTCCGATCGCGTGCTGACTGATGCCAGTTTTAACCAGGCGGATTTGCGGGAAAGTAATTTTAGCCATGCGGATTTGCAGGGAGTTAGTTTTTTTGGGGCAAATCTGAAATTGGCGAATTTGGAAGGGGCAAATCTCAGTTACTCAACGTTAGACAAAGCGCGTTTGAATGGTGCTAATTTGAAGAATGCTGTGCTTGAAAGTGCCTACGCTTTCAATGCTCAGTTTGATGGCGCGATAATTGAAGGGGCTGATTTTACCGATGCTTTTCTTGATCCCAAAGCCGAAGAACAATTGTGTCAAATTGCTATCGGCAAAAACCCTACCACAGGTCGGCAAACTCGCGATACTTTGTTCTGTTTTTAACTGTTAAGACTAGAGCTTAGCATTATAGCACTACGCACTCTAGTTAGGACATATCAAGAAAAATTAAAATCGCTCAATCCCTTGTCAGGTAAGCGTTTTTATTTACTATTGCCTATTGCCTAAGCTGTTATGCATTTAAATTGGGAATGGGTAGCGAGCAAGATGCTCAATGTAGCGAGCAAGATGCTCGCACTACGGCAAGGATTTCGCCATTATTGACATTAAGGTTTAAATGCCGAACAGCTTATTGCCTATTGCCTATTGCCTATTGCCTGGCGCGTAGCACTATAAATTGGGCGCAAAGCTTTGCGCCCCTACGGATTCTGGGGGTAAGGTTAATTCATCCAATTCGGTGTTTGTGGCGATTGGAATCAGAAAAAATGTACCATTGCTCCCCCAGCTCCCCCAGCTTCCCCAGCTTCCCCAGCTTCCCCAGCTTCCCCTGCTCCCCCAGCTCCACCCACAACCACAACTTATTCAGCAAGCCCTAACTATATGGGGGCAAATTGATGGATGTCTAAGATATTAGTTTGACGGATTTTCTGTAACTCTTGCAAGCGTTTATAGGCTTCCCGAATTCCTTGAGAATAGTATTCCTTACGTTTTGGGTCAGTAGCGAAATTTAGCTTTTGCCATTGTTCTATACAATATCGCTTGTGTTTGTTCCACGTCACGACTTCTAAACAAGCAGCAGCGGTGCGAATGGCTAAGGGAGTGCGAGTAAGATCTTGACTACGCTTCTCATTTAAGTGGAATAAATGTTCCACCAGAACCATTTCCTCTGGAAACTGGATACTGCGGTCTTGTAACAGGGAAATTAGCTTTTCAGGATGCTGTAATAGGATAGATTGCGCGACAGATTGCACGTCTAAGATTTGCTGCCACAAAAATCGGTGAGGAGCAAGACTAAACAACAAATCCTTTGCCTCTAAAATGTCGATAATGGTCTGGCGATATTCGGGACGATGCAAATAAATTCGTAAGAGTAAGGCTTCCGCTTCTTCGAGTAGACTGTGTTCTTGACTAATGGATAAGTCAATCGAAATGGGTAAGTTTTGCTGCTTTAGATTAGACTTGTCATCTTTTTTGATTGGAGTGATGCGTAATTTATTCAGTTGCGTCTGTAACGCTTGGACGAGTCGAGGAATCATTTGGCTTTCTCCTAGACTCAGTTTTTCGGCACAGTAGTTGATGTAATAACTTTGTTGATTAACGTCCTCTAATTTGTACAGCAATTTGACGATTTTCTGAGCAACTTGTTTAAATTGGTGGGCTTGCTTGAGATCTTTTCCAATTATCAGTTGATCAATCTGCCAATGTAACCATAAGGGCGCGTTTTGGAGTAGCTGTTGGTATTGTTCTGTCCCATCGGGGGTATGGGTGAGGAATTCGTCGGCGTCTTTACCATCCGGGAGGTTAAGTATCCGCAGTTGGACTTGTCCTTTGTAGGCTAAGTCGGCAATTTCTCCGATCGCGCGTTCGGCGGCGGTGGTTCCGGCTTTGTCGGCGTCAAAGTTGAGGATGATTTGGTTGGATTCGGTGTAACGCAGCAGTAGGCGCATTTGATCCAGACTTAAGGCTGTCCCCAAGGAGGCGACGACGTTGTGAATCCCTACCCGATGCAACGCGATCGCATCGAAATAACCTTCCACAACTACGGCTTGATCCTGATCCGCGATCGCGTTGTAGGCTTTGTCTAAAGCAAATAAGGTTTTCCCTTTATTAAATAGCGGCGTTTCGGGAGAATTAAGATATTTAGGGAGTTCATCCCCCAATGCTCTCCCGCCAAACCCAATCACTCGCCCGTGACGATCATGAATCGGAATCATGATGCGATCGCGAAACCGATCATAATAGCCGTCTCCTGATTTGCGTGGCAAAATTAATCCCGCATCTTTAACCAGTTGTACGGGTTTGCCTTTTTGTTCCACCAGATAACGGTACAGGGTTTCCCACGTCGCCGGCGCATACCCTAACTGAAACTGTTGCAGGGTTTCCTCACCCAGATGTCGCTGAGATTGTAAATACTCTAGCGCCTGCTGTCCTTGGGGTTGTCGGAGTGCGTGCTGATAAAATGAGGCGGCGAGTGCCAAAATCTCATACAGTTGCTCCTGTAAGGATAGCTGACGCTGTAATTCCTGACGTTGTTCAGGTTCCAGGGTTTTCACTCGGATTTGATAGCGCCGAGCTAAATCGAGAACCACCTCACTGAAGGACTGTTTTCCCGCTTCCATGAGGAATTTAATCGCAGTTCCACCCGTACCACAGCCGAAGCAGTAGTACATTTGTTTGTTGGGACTGACGGTAAAACTGGGTGTCTTTTCGCCATGGAAGGGACACAAGCCCACATACTCTTTACCCCGCTTTCGCAGCACAACTTGCTCCGAGACGACATCCACAATGTCTACTCGTTCTTTGACTTGGGCGATGGTGTCTGGGTGCAGTCGCGGAATTTGCACGGCGTTGTTCCTGAGAAATTGGTAATGGGCGAGTACATATCAATGTTCTGGGCGACAGCAGGGATAGGGTAGCTTCCGTGAGCCGTTTTTCCAGAACCCAATACGTCTATTGTAATTATGTGATATCCCACACCCAAGGATCAATCATGAATTCAGCACAGATAATTATTCTCTCGCCATTGGAATTGAGAGTGATTGAGGAAACGAATAAAGTGCGAACTCAGCCCATGTCTTATATTCCGCTTTTAGATAACTGGAAACAGCGGTTTTCGGGGAACCAAGTCAAACTTTCTCAACAAGTGTTTTTACGTACCATTGAAGGTGTCAATGCGGTTGATGAGGCGATTGATTTTCTCCAATCCACTCGTCCCTTATCGCCGTTAAAACTATCGCTGGGGATGTCACAAGCAGCGAGGGATCATGTTCGTGATCAAGGAGAAACGGGAAACATTGGGCATATTGGTGGCGATCGCAGCACTCCTTTTATCCGTCTGAATCGGTATGGGCGTTGGCAGATCACGGCGGGTGAAAATATTACTTACGGCGTGGCGCGGGCGGATGACATTATCATGCAATTAATTATCGATGATGGGGTGCGCGATCGCGGTCATCGAAACAATATCTTTAATTCAGCCTTTCAAGTTGCAGGTGTAGCCTTTGGCTATCATATTCAGTATCAAAATATGTGTGTCATTACTTATGCTGGGGGGTACAAGACGGCATAAGGCAGAAGGGAGTAAGCAAGGCAACAGTAAAGGTTTGGGCGTCATGAGCAAAATCACCTAAAGGAACATCGAACGCCAAAGCCACTAAACTATTATTAGTAGGATTTGTGGGGTTTTTAACTTTATTAGGCACAGCAATTTTAACGCCGACATCCTCAATGTCTCCAGCCGTCCAAGTGAATCAAGAAACGCCTGCGACAGACTTAAACAGTTTCATGTTCTATTAAACATCTGGGAAGACTCTTTGCTTGGCTCAAGAGTCCTGGTTTGTAGGGGCGGGTTTAGGGATTTTCTTGTCACTATTGATGGTAACGTTTGTGCAAAACCCGCCCTGACTACAGCAGTTTGCTCTGCTATGCGGTACATTGTCAGATCCCCCTAAATCCCATAAGCAAAAAAAGCGAAGCATCCTCTGGCTTCCCCATGGAACAAAAAGCGAAGCATCCTTTGGCTTCCCCATGGAACAAAAAGCGAAGCATCCTTTGGCTTCCCCCTTTTGAAGGGGGACGGGAGGGGGATCGAAAAGGGGGACGGGAGGGGGATCTGAAGGGGGACTTTGATCTACCGTACTTTATTAAAGTGCAAAGCGCTGTAACTCCCCATGTTTTCCCAAGGGCGGGTTTAGTCACGTTATTGGTTTGTGGCAAAATGTTATCGGTAAAACCCGCCCCTACACCTGTACTCCCTGCACTCCTGTACGAATGATCAGCAACATGGGAAGATAATCTCTAATAGCTGATGCGCCGTGTTCTAGGAGTGTAACCCTTGGTAACTATTCGCTGTCGGGAGGTGACTTTCCCGAATATAGAAGCGATCATTTTTGATAAAGATGGAACGTTAGAAGACTCACAAGCCTTTTTGCGAGAATTAGCCTATAAGCGATCGCGCTTGATTGATGCTCAAATTCCTGGTGTGGGTGAACCCTTGCTGATGGCGTTTGGGATTCAGGATGATAGCCTTGATCCGACAGGATTGATGGCGGTGGGTAGCCGTCGAGAAAGTGAAATCGCAGCAGCGGCTTATATTGCGGAAACGGGGCGCGGTTGGTTAGAATCCCTAGAGATTGCCCGTAATGCCTTTGCGGAAGCGGAGCAATATCTCAAGGATGCAGCGGGAACTTCTCCGTTATTTGCAGGGAGTTTAGATGTCCTCAAATCCCTGTCTGAAGCGGGTTTAAAATTAGGAATTCTGTCGGCGGCTTCCACAGCAGGAGTGCAAGCCTTTGTCAAACGTCACCAGTTAGAGCCTTATATTCAATTACAACAAGGGGTTGATACAGACCTTAGTAAACCTGATCCAGCGTTATTTCTGCAAGCCTGTGAACGTTTGGGCGTTTCGGTGAGTGCAACGCTGATGGTGGGAGATTCAGCCGGAGACATGGCGATGGCAAGTCGTGCGGGTGCGGCGGGTTGTATTGGGATTAGCTGGGGAACATCGGTTAATTTCCCCGATGCAGATGTCGCGATCGCACAATTGGATGAAATTCAGGTGTTATGAATTATTAATGATGAAAGATAGGGGAATCGGGGCGGGTTTAGTTTGTTTAGTTGCGGTGTCAACCGCCCTGTTGAAAATGATACCTACACCGATCAGGGCGGGTTTAGTCACATCTGGGTGAAGGAAGAAAGGATAATAGTCAAACCCGCCCCTACATTGCCTCTCCTAGGTTCCCTGGTAACTGATAACTGATAACTGATAACTGTTCCTTAAATAGGCAAACGCTCAATATCTCGATTGGAACCAATCACCACCATGGCAAACCCTTTAAACAGGCGAGTTGTAGGGGCGGGATTAATCTCAAACTGATCATCTTGACCAACTGCCAACAAGTTTAAGCCATAACGATTCCGCAGTTGCAGTTCCATCACGGTTTTGCCATTAAAGTCTTCGGGAACTGATATCTCGACAATACTGTGATTCGGGTCTAACTCAAAGCGATCTAAAATAGACGGCTGAGTTAGCGATCGCGCCAAAGCACAACCCGCTTCATATTCCGGATAAACCACTCGATCCGCACCAACCCGTTCTAACAATTTACCATGAACTTCTGAAGACGCTTTAGCCACCACGTATGGGACACCAGCTTCCTTAATATTGAGCGTGGTAATAATACTTTCCTGTAAATAGTTGCCAATCGCAATAATCACCGTATCAAATTCAAAAATTCCCGCCTCTTTCAAAGCTTTGGGATCGGTGGAGTCGAGTTGAATCGCATGGGCGGCGATTTGATCGGTCAAGACTTGACTAACCAGTTTTTCATTAATATCTGTTCCTAAAACTTCATGTCCAAGATGGTGTAGGGATGAGCAAACGCCTCGACCAAAACGCCCTAAACCAATGACAGCAAATTGCTTATTTTCGCGATGCAGGTTCCGCCAGAATCCTATAGATGACCAACTCACACCCTTGTCCTTTCCTAAATTAAATATTATTGATCATAACCCTACACCCATTAGATTAGCATTATCCTACGAGTAGATTTTCTTCCGGATAACGAACATGGCTAGGACGCGGATCTCCCAGGAGGGTTGCCATAAATGCTATAATTCCTACCCGCCCGATAAACATGGTTGCCACTAAAATCAGTTTTCCCAACGCCGAGAGACTGGCGGTAATCCCCGTTGAAAGTCCAACTGTAGCGAAAGCGGATACAACTTCAAATAGGAGTTGGATAAATGGAATATGGGGATCGGTGATCGCGATTAAAATGGTCAAAAAAATGACAGTGGTGACGGAACCAACCAGAACCGCCGTGGCTTTTAAGATAAGGTTGAGCGGAACCTGACGTCTGTACAGATAAACTTCCTCTTTTCCTTGTAAAATCGCCTTCGTACAACTCGCCAACACCCGAAACGTTGTCGTTTTCATCCCGCCCCCGGTTCCGCCTGGACTGGCACCGATAAACATGAAGGCAATTGTCATAAATAAACCCGCTGCTGTCATTTGACTAATATCAATGGTGTTAAATCCTGCCGTTCTTGTCGTCACCGACTGAAACCATGCGCTTAAAAGCTTATCCCGGAAACTTAAATTCCCTAAAATATTCGGGTTATTTACTTCGACAAAGAAGAAGGCGATTGTTCCTAAAATTAATAGGAATAGCGTTGTACTGGTTACCACTTTAAAATTCAGAGAAAAGGTGAGTTTTTCCCGTTTATACTTGAAGATATCGCGTAACCAGAGATACAGTTCAAAAAGCACAGGTTGACCAATTCCACCCAAGACAATCAGTCCTGAAATAATCACAAGTAACCAAACAGAGGACTGATAGCCCATTAAACTATCGGAAAACAAACTAAATCCCGCATTATTCCAAGCGCTAATACTGTGAAAAATAGACAACCACAATCCTTTATCCCAGCCTTGATCGGGAACAAATACGAGCAATAACAGGAAAAACCCAGTTAATTCAAAAATTAATGCTGTGGCAATAATTGAGCGAATAACAAACGAACTTTTTTCTAAGCCTGGACGATCAAACGCTTGTTGAATTGCTATTTTATGGCGTAAGTTAAACTTCCGACGCACCAAGAGTAACATAAAGGTCGTGGTTGTCATATAGCCTAATCCCCCAAGCTGGAATAAGGCAAGGACAAAAAACTGACCGACACCCGAAAAATAACTGCCTGTATCGACTACAGCTAAACCTGTGACACAGACAGCCGAGGTTGCGGTAAATAAGGCAGTAATTGGATCAGTCCACGTTCCATCCTGAGTCGAGAACGGTAGAATTAACAGAAATGTGCCTACAGTAATCATGGCTAAGAATCCGAGGCAAATGGTGCGCGGGATAGTCATAAGTCGTCATTTGTCATTTGTCATTTGTCATTTGTCATTTGTCATTTGTCATTTGTCATTTGTCATTTGTCATTCGTCATTTGTCATTTGTCATTTGTCATTTGTCATTTGTCATTCGTCATTTGTCATTTGGTCGGGCGGGTTTTGCAGCTAAGCTAGGGATAAGCTGTTCGGCATTTAAACCTTAATATCAATAATGGCGCAATCCTTGTAGTGCGTTTAGCGAAGCCATGCCGCAGGCTTTGCATCTTGCTCGCTACTAATACCCAATTTAAATGCATGACAGCTTAACATTCAATATTAATCCCTAAACCCGCCCCTACACACAGACACTTCTTGCACCATATCTGGAACATGACTCGCCCATCACCCCATCTCCTCCACTACCTTCAACCTAACTTAATATCATGCATTGTCCTTGGTAAAAAATTGTCGCATCCATTGCCAAGCTTTAATCGTTACCTCCTCCAGCAAAAGCATACCCACATCCAACCATTCTAGGATTTCTTCTAAGGGGTGTTTAACATATCCTGTGGCAATTGCCTCCGTTTCAATCCAGTCGGGCGCAGGTTCGATATCATGGTTTTGGGAATAGGAAATGGGTTGTTCGGATGGTGAAGGTAAGGCAGAATGAAAAGATAACGGCAAAGATGAATAGGAGGGGAAAGGCTCAGGTAAACTTGTCGAACTTTGCTCTGATAAGGTCGCCGGAAATACCTTGACTACTGTTCCAGATTTTAAGTTATTTTCTAATGTAGAAAGTCCTGAAATTTTTAATGCTATTGGATATAACAGTGGAGGGAAAGACTTAACTATTTGCGTTTGGGTGTGAGTAACTTGGTTGTGGTTTTGATCGACGTTTTCGGTTAGGTTCAGGAGAGGAATCCAACGTAGTAATTTAGATTGAATACTCTGTCTAAAGTTAACAAATTTTTGTTGTGCCTTGGGGTGTTCTTGATCGCTTATCCGTAGGGTTTCAGCTTGTTTATAGAAACCAAAACGCTGGAGAATAGCACCAATAGCGTTGTTCCGGATAGTCATTTTTTTGACTGTAAATCCTGGGGAAAGTTGGGGTAACGTTGGGGTAACGTTTCCCTTCAAGCTAATAAAGTTAGTGACAGCAGAATTTGGTGTGAACGTGGGGTTTGGACACCCAAATAAATCATCCCAGGTTAACCATGGATCAGGTTCAGTTTTATACGTGAATTCTGCCCCAGGAAGGGTGACGAAACTTGTTGAATTAGCGAATCGTTGATTAATGTCCTCAGTAGGATTAACTGAGGTTGTGTCTTGGTGATGGAATGGGTGAGAACTACGCTGACCAAAAAAGTAGTCGATCGCGGCGTAAATTAATCCTACCAGCCAAAAGGAGTGAGATGCTGATGTCTGGGTTGGATCAGTGGATTGTCGAGGAGTGATGAACGAGGTTTTGAAGGTTTGCAGTAGAGTTTGGCTGCGGTGACGGAGTGCGATCGCAACGTGATTTGATGTCTGTAACGGGTGCGATTCCCATTGGGCAATGGTGTCATCGATCGCGGCTAATGTTCCCCCCGGTGCGAATTGTTGCAGCCAGGAATAGGCAAAGCTTTGGGGGATTTCGGTGGGAGATGCGATCGCAGGCATGGGTTCCTGATAGTCTGATAAGGTAGACTCACCGAAAAGATTAATCGCGATCGCAACCGGACTGGTTTGCACCCATGCCATGAGTTGCCAAAATAGTCTTAAGGGGAGAAACAGAGACGGTTTAGCCAAGTGACTGAGTTGGCGGTGTACCCAGGAAACCTTTAAATTATCAACTAAGCGCCACTGACGATAAAGGGTAGCCAGTTCCCAGCTTATTCTCGCCGCCAGTTTTTGCTGTTGTTCTGGGGTGAGGATATCCAGAATTTCATTAGCGACGGAAACCAGAACTAGGGTTCGGGTGGCGAGGAGACTGGCTACGCCTTGAATTTCTACCCGTGGGGATTGGGAAACCTGCGTAGGCAGGTTTTGTTTGTGTAGCTGCGGTTTCAACCGCCCAGTCGAATTAAGAACCCGTTGAATCGGCGTATCAACAGCAGGCGGTTGTTCTGGCGGTTGGGAGTGGGTCAAAGCTTTTAATCGAATCCATCCCGCTTTTGCCTCTGCCGAAAGCTGACGCCCAGCCGTGAGACTGGCTTGGACAACCATATAGATAGGATAGAGGAGAATTTGCGTTCCCCAAACAGCCGCGACTTTCAGATGTCGGATCGCCCGTTCACCGCGATCGATGAGTCGGCGAGAATGGTGATTGATAAGATTGAACAATCGGCTGCGGTAGCGACCTGGGGTAGAAGCAGACATGGTGATGCAAGCAGAAGCAGCGATGACTTACTTATTATTCCATACTCTATCGCTTTCTTCGCGAATGTTCGTAGTTGCGCTTTAGCGCCATAAACGTTGGCATCACCCACCATACACCCTTAATTTAGTCTAGCCGGGAAATAAATTTCCGCGTCAAAGCTAAAACCCGTTAAAACGGGTTCAATGTCTTTACTGTAGTAAACTAAAGCGTACTTAAACGCTTGCTTTCTTAGGTTTCCACCCCAGACGGATTAATGCGACAGATGTTTTCGTAATTCTGATTGTTAACTATTCATTTTTATCATTCATTACTATGTCTTCCTTACCCTCCCTTTCTGACTCTATTGCCAAACTCCGCGCCTTAACTCAGGTGAATGTGCAGACTAATTGGAAACTGTGGTCTGAAGATCTGCCTCTGGAGGAGATAAGTAACCATATTTTGGTAAACGGGTCAAGTGTTGAACTCAATGATAAAGGCTATATTATCTGGTCAGCCGGACGCCAAGTAATGTGGTTCGGGCAACAATTTATCATTCCTCATGATTTACAAGACTATCCTTTAGCCGGACTAACCTTACGACTAGCGCTAACCTGGTGGGCGGAAGATGCCAAAATTTTTGTGAATGGTGAGTTAGTCCAAGAAGGAGACTTATTTGATTCTTCAGCAAGAATCCTTTTAAGTTCAACCGTTAGTCCTGGAGAAATCATTACCTTAATGGTACGGTTAGTGAGTCCAGGTCATGATATTGGCGGGTTAATGCGGTCTTGCTGTATTTATGAATCAACAAATTCGATTGATCCGGGATTTGTGGCGGATGAATTAACCGTATTGCAGAAGTATTTAACCGCCTTTGCACCGGAACAATTAGAAACACTGGCTGCTGCTGTAGCTGAGATTAACTGGCAGAGGGTATCTGATGCCGATCAGTTTACGCGATCGCTAACTCAATTACGCCAAACTTTACTATCCCAAAACCTCACCCCTAACGCTACATTCCACTTACTCGGTCATGCCCATTTAGATATGGCTTGGTTATGGTCAACTCAGGCAACTTGGGATGTTGCCGTGCGAACGTTTGAATCAGTTCTCAGTTTACAGCAAGACTTTCCTAATTTAACCTATTGTCATACAACACCTGCCCTTTATGCCTGGATCGAACAGAATCGTCCCGACTTATTTAGCCGAATAAAACAGCAAGTCATCGCCGGAAAATGGGAAACAGTTGGTGGGATGTGGGTTGAACCAGAACTCAACTTAATTGACGGTGAATCCATTGTCCGCCAAATTCTTTATGGTCAGCATTATACCCAAGAAAAATTCGGTCAAATTAGTCAAGTTGCCTGGGTTACAGATAGTTTTGGCTTTACGTGGCAATTACCGCAACTCTTAAAACAAGGCGGAATCAACTATTTTGTCACCCAAAAACTGCATTGGAATGACACAACTGAATTCCCCTATCACCTCTTTTGGTGGCAATCACCGGATGGAACTCAAATTCTCAGTTTAATGTCACCACCCAATATTACTGGAGTCATGGACACGAATCCAATTACCATGACCAATTATGGGATTAAGTGGCAAACCCAAACCAAAATTAAGGATATATTTTGGTTACCTGGTGTAGGCGATCATGGCGGTGGTCCCACTCGCGATATGCTAGAAGTCGCCCAGCGTTGGCAACAGTCTCCCTTTTTTCCAAAAATAGAATTTACCACCGCGTTGAAATATTTGCAGAATCTTGAGAATCAATTAGAAGAGAGAGGCGATAGGGGAGATAGGGAAGATAGAGGAGATGAGGGCGGGTTTAGTCACATCAGGGGGACAAAAAACAATAATAGTGAAACCCGCCCCTACAACTATTCAATTCCTAATCCAATTTGGAATAACGAACTCTATCTAGAACTCCATCGCGGCTGTTATACCACCCACGCTGACCAAAAACGCTGGAATCGTCGCTGTGAAGGATTACTGTATCAAGCCGAACTCTTTGCCTCCCTCGCCACCCTAATCACCCAAAAAAACTATCCTCAAACTCAACTAGAAACCGCATGGAAAAACGTCCTCTTTAATCAATTCCACGACATCTTACCCGGAACCTCAATTCCCGAAGTCTTCATTGAAGCCAACCAAAAATGGCAACAAACCGAGACAATAACCCAAACCATTATCGCCGAATCCCTAAACGCGATCGCGTCCCAAATCACCCTCCCCTCACCCCCTCACCCCAACGCCCAACCCCTAATCATTTTCAACCCCCTCAACTGGCAACGTTCAGAACTCATTCCCCTCTCCCTCTGCGTTAGCGATAGCGGCGCGTTCGCGCTACCTCTGCGCTTCCCTCTGCGAACCTCTGCGTTGAAAAAACAAATCCAAATCACCAACAATCAATCCGGGCAACTATACGATAGTAACGGCGAAAAAATCCCCAGCCAAATCGGGTTCCATACAAACGAAGCAAAGAATCAAACCCATCTGCTATTTCTGGCAAAAGATATCCCCGCGATCGGCTATAAAATAGTCTGGCTTTGTCCCACAGACACTCCCCCAGAAAACGACAACCCCAATCCCCAACCCAACAACGAATTTATCCTCGAAAATGACTACCTGAAAGTTATCGTCAATCCCAATACAGGCGACTTAAGCAGCATTTTTGATAAACAAAACCAACGAGAAATATTAAGCGGTGCCGGGAATCAACTGCAAGCCTTTGAAGACAAAGGACAATATTGGGACGCCTGGAATATTGACCCCAATTACCATCAACATCCCTTACCACCAACCCAACTACAATCCATTCAATGGCTAGAACGCGGAAACCTGCGATCGCGTCTCCAAGTCATTCGTCAATTAGGACAATCCCAGTTTTGCCAAGACTACATCCTGACATCAGATTCACCCCTACTTAAAATAGCCACAACCGTAGATTGGCAGGAACGCCAGGTATTAGTCAAAGCCGCATTCCCCTTAAACCTAGAAGCCGACTACGCCACCTATGAAATTCCCTGCGGCGCAATTCAACGCCCGACAAAACCCCAAACCCCCGCCGAACAAGCCAAATGGGAAGTTCCAGCATTGCGTTGGGCAGATTTGGCTGATGAAACTTATGGCGTGAGTCTCCTGAATGATTGTAAATACGGCTATGACGCCCAACCCTCTCAACTCCGATTAACCCTACTCAAAAGCCCAATGTGGCCCCATCCCGACGCCGATCGCGGAATTCACCACTTCACTTACGCCCTTTATCCTCATGCAGGAACTTGGCAAGCCGCGAAAACGGTTCAGCGAGGGTATGAGTTAAATTTCCCCCTGCAAGTTGTCCGGCTGGAAGACAGGGCGAATCAGGGTATTAACTCCTTGCCCCCCAGGGGTTCCTTGCTAGAGTTATCAGCGGAAAATTTAGTAGTGATTGCGTTCAAGCGATCGCAAGATAATCCCCACCGTTGGATTCTGCGGTGTTATGAATCTCAGGGAGAGGAAGCGGAAGTTTCATTCAATAGTGATTTAGGTTTGGCGATAGAAGGTTCTGTGGATTTGTTAGAACGTCCTGTGGATCAGTCTCCAGAATCACCGACACTGCAAGCCTTGAGGATAGCGCCTTGGCAGATTCGGAGTTACGCGATCATTGAGAAACCATTGATCGAGAAAACATAAATTGCTTGTCGGGTGGGTTATAAAGAATACAAATCTACCCTTCTTCTGCTACTATTGTCCTTAAATTTCGGGCTTGCTCAAGGTGTGGTTCTTTAATGTAAGCCGGGTGTTGTATGTTATCCTGGCGTATCCAATCAGCTATTTCCTCAAGTAAGGGAAAATTTTTGACCTCTATCTGCTGAGAACTACTGATAGCTGGTTTTAATTCTCTCTCAATTAAAGTGGCAAGCCACCAAGACATGGGAAATGCAAAGGGTATTTTACCTTGGTTTTCACACAAGCTTTGTAGCAGTTCTGTAAGTCCACGGTCTACGTCAAAAATGTTAAGTGATTCTCTTTGTCCTTTGGCTGCTTTCATAAATTGTTTAATTTGACTGAAAAGCTGGTTTTCAATTGTTTTCACTATTTCCAACCATCTATCTGGAATTTGGTAGGCATTACAGTATGCGTCGATACAGTCACGGAGATTTTCTCCTTTACGCGGCTTAAATTCCATCAAGCTTATAGACCTATAGCCTTTTTCTAGTTCAAGCTTTAAATAAGTTAAGTCTCCAAGTCCACAATTTTTGTATATCAAAAATATATCTTCTAATTTACGTCGATTTTTTGAGTTTTTCTGAAGTACGTCATGATTTCCCTTAACCATTAACGAATTACACTCACTACAGATAGGAATTAAGTTAAAAGGATGACAAGAAAGGTGGGGATAGAGGCTAATGGGAAGATAGTGATCAACTTGACTACGAGTAGCTGAAAAGTCACAAGCAGGGCAAACTTCAAGTTGATTATTAGTCTTAAAAAAATTAGATTTAAGGTTATTTTTATTAAATTGGGTTGCTCCTCTTTCTGAAAAAAAGTAATCAGGTAATTCTTTACCCAGATATTCATAGAACAGGCAAAGAAACTCAGCGCCTGCTTGCTGCCAATCTGGGGCGGCTTTTTTTCTATATGGTGTCATATAACCGACTGGGTTAGTCAGAAATGCCAGCGCTTCTCGAAACAAACATCTGCTCCATTCAAGTTTTTCTGGACGTGAACCTTGAGAAAAATTCTCTAAAAGTTTGCGCCTTTTTGGACCTCGCCAAAGCCAATCAGCAATTTGTTTATGTCGTCCTCGAAACCTTTTATATCCTTTCAGGTAACGCTCACAGGTTTGCCGACTTAGAGTCTCCGTAGAAGCAGCGTATCTTAGTAAACGCATTTGTAGGTAAACTACATCCGTCAGTCGCTTAAGCGTGAGTTCAGGTAACTCTACTTGATAAATCATTCCTTTTCCATTGTTTGCAATTCGCGACGAATTAGATAGCTCCAATATCCTTGAGCAACGACATTATTCAGCAATTCTTCGAGTACCTCTCGTCGTTCATGGGGACTTCGATTTAATGAGTTTTCTAACTCTTGCTCAATACGGTGCACACTGGATGCTCCAGCAGGATGTGGCGCACCAAACACATGCACCATGATATCGCTAGGATCAGCTCCGAAGGTTCGCAATGTTGGATTAAATGAACTCTGAGTGTAGTTGCCATTCCGATCTAAGACGACAATATCTTCTTTGGGAACATCAGTTAATGTGATACTGGAGTGAGTCGTAATTAAAACATGGCTATGGCGATCTTTGAGCTTAGCGTCTAAGAGTTGCACAATTTGGCGTTTCCAGAAATCATTAAAGTGAACTTCTGGTTCATCTAGAATAATCAAAGCTTCGGTAGTACCTAACAAAGTAAATAGACTCATCCGACCTAAAAAACTACGTTCCCCGTCACTGAGCCACTCAAACAGGTGTAAGGGGGGAACGTCTAGATGGGTTTCGGGATGCGGGGAATTTGTCCGTTCTAAAAAGATGTTGACTTCTCTCAAGACGGATTGTCCATTTTCATCCACATTAGCGAGTAAGGAGAGTTTTTTGAACAACTCCAAACCACTAGAGAAGCTGTTAAAAATCTCTTTAGCAATGGAATGCCCAGTGCTAGTTAAGTCAAACACCAATAAGTAATCATTTCCTTGATGCAGACACAAAGATGCTATCCGGGCTAAACTCTTGACATCATCCCAGTCACCTAAATAAGCGGGATCATGAGTTTTCCGGAATTTCAGGGAAAAGCCGGATATGGGTTTTATATATACTTCTTGAAAAACGTCCTTTAAACCTGACTGATCAGAATTTTCTGCTAAATCGACTAATAGACTACAAAGGGTGAGTAAAGGAAGCTGATGGTTTTTGATAAACAAACAGCGACTACCTTCGCTTGTATTTCGTCCCTCCGTGATTTCCAAGTTGGTTCGCTTTCCGGGTAACTCTCGAATTGCTCGTTCGAGTTGAGACAAGTCTTGTAATTCAGCTAAATTGCCACTGTCAAAACTTTTTTGGTCTCCACCCAAATCCCATTCTCCTTCGCTACCTGTTGTAAAGGCAACGACGAGTTCCGGTAAGATATCACGACTTATCGCAATAGGTTGGTTATTTTCCAAAGCTGAGGGAACTGGGGTGAAAATCATTTCTTCGGTTTCCGGATCTTCGTGGCGATTAGAAATTTTAATCGTGCGCTTTTGGTTATCCGTTCCCAGTTCATATTCCAGTTCAAAGGGATATTCAATGTAAGGATTTCCCTCTAATTGCTGCATTAAGTTCCATAATATCTTCAGCACCGTTGATTTGCCTGTGCCGTTGACACCAACGAGAAAGTCAAGGCTATAGTTGCGAGTAAAAGTTAGGCGGCGTTCAGTCGGTGGACAAAAGCGAATCTCTAGGTCACGTAAGACCCGATAATCTCCTAGGTAGAGTCGTTTCAATTTCATATACTCTCCCCCTCTAATTCTGATTCGCTTCAGTCGAACTGCCACAAGTCTCGCTCTGTAACACGACGATAGCACTGAATTGACTCATCGGTGCTAGGAGTTGTAATCGTCACTGGTACAATTACTCCCAGGCGTTCCAGGAGATCGACAGTTGAACGAGTCATTTCTGATATCTCGCTGTCATCCTCTTGGAGCAACTCCTCTAAGGTAAAGTGTACTGCGGTTTGTGGGTTATCTTGATCACGGCTATCAATTTTTTCTATTTTTGCCTGAATTCGCTCCCAAATGGTCTTCTGTTCTGGATTCAGTTTTTCGAGAATTCCCAGGGATGCTATATTTGCCAAGGGAGAAGGAAGTTGTTGATTGGCGATCGCAGGGAGTTCCAGACGACCAAATAGGCTCTCAATGTGCCCAGACAGCTTTCTCTGGTTTTGGTAAATTTGGCTAAGGAGTTCAGCCGGAGAATCAGTCGAACGCGGTTCCTCCTGCTTTTCAACATAACGTTCTGGGCGTAAATCGTAGGTTGGCGCTTGAATCGTGTCCCATTGCACCGCTACACCGAGGAGTCTGACTCTATTGCTTCCTACAGCTTGGCTTTCGGGTAAAACTGAGATTGCTGCTGCTTTTACGGGTTGAGAGAATAGGCGTTTACCCGGATCAGGGTCTTTCTGTTTAAGTTTATATAGGTCTTGAATTAGCTGCTGTGGATTTTCAACCTGTGAGGGTTCGCTACCATCCAAAGGGATGCGATCGCAGATGCGCTGTTCACCTAGGGGTGCAGTCTCAGTTAACAGGAATGCAGAGGTGGTTTCATTCGGTTGTGGATAAAACGTGACCGAGGTCAATTCTGTCGAGGTCGCTTGGCAAACAAAGCCCAGTAGCGAAGTACCTTCAGCTATTCTGCTGATGGCTATTCGAGGATTGTGTTGGGGAAATAAAAGAGGGGGATTCGGATTGGTGAGAACTCTGGTGACAAAGGGTAAGTCACTTGCTGATTCATTGGGGTCTTGAGTTAAGTCACGACCTCGACCACTAGGGTAGCCGTCCTGTTCAAGCTGCCAAAACCAGATTGGATTCTCTGCATTTTTTGAGGGTTGAGCGGAATTATCGGGTTTACTCACAAGCAGCAGGTGAGTTTGTAACGGACTGTAGGGTTGTAAAGCGTCTTTGGGTAAGGAGATGACCGCTTCAAGTTTATAGTCAACGACTAGCTGCCTTCGTAATTCTCTCTCACCTGTATTGTTGCTAAATAGCAAACCTGAAGGAACTAAGATAGCTGCTTTTCCTCCCTCAGATAGTTTTTTGAGAGCTAGTGTAGTCAGGGCTGTTTCGCTTCGGCTACCCACCCTCTGCCCAAGGGTGCTTTCTGCTAACTTGTTATCAATCTTTTCGCCGAAGGGCGGGTTTATTAAAATGCGGTCAAACTTATTATCAGTAAAAACTTTTGCTAAATTCTTACTATCAAGAGCGTTTCCATTGAGCAAGCGTGGGACAAAGCCGTGCAATCTGGTATTAGCCCATGCGAGTCGTTTCCATTCAGGAGAAATATCAATGCCCACTCTTAGTGGGGAGGTAACAGTTATCCCTTGAGCGACTAAAAAACCACCACTGCCACAGGCAATATCTACCATACTATGACTGGGTTTAACCTGGGCAATACGCTGTAGAAAAGTAGTTATGTGCCTGGGAGTCGGATAGCGTCCCCCTGGAAGTATGGAAGGTAAGCGAAAGAGAACGTAACGGTCAAATAGGGTTGCGATGTCTCCTGCTTGTTCTGCTGCTTCACGCAAATACTGCTTGATAGTTTCTATATCTATATTTAAGTCACTAGGTGGTCTTTTAGGTATTGCTTTCTCTGATGGAAATTTTTCTGGATCATGGGGGACAAGACTCTGGGCTTTTGAGTCGCTGGATGAAGCTACAATTGAATTGCTTTCTTCTAAGAGAAATCTGGCAATATATTCAATGACGCTTAAATCATCGGTAATTCCAGCTTTTTGGAATTCCGACCAAACCTGATTAAGCTTTTCGCTGGCGCTCGTCATAATCTATAGCTGCCCCTGAAATGCTTTCTCTAGAATTGCCTGTTCTAATCGTTCAAGTAGTTTTGCATCTTGTTGCATTGTTTTCAACATTTGGTTAACTTCAGATTGAATAGAGTCTAAATAATGAGCTAATTGACGTTGTTCATCTAAAGAAATTACCGGAAATGGAATATTACATACATGACCTTGGTTAATTTTTTTCATTGTCGGACTGGCTCCAGAAGCACGAGATTGAATAAAATGACGTACTTCTTTACTCTGAAGCCAATAAACTAGAAAACGGCTATCAGCTTTTGATTGATCCACTCTAATCCGCATCATCAAATCTGGATAAATACAGGGAAAAGGAGTTCCTGAATAAATAGCCGCATGACCTACAAGTTCGAATGTATTACTTCGAGATATCAAAACATCTCCTGGTTTAAGCCAGTAATGTGCATTCGGATCAGTGGGTAGGCTTGTTCGCTTAAATTCATCGGGCTTATACTGAAACTTTAAGACTGCTCCCAGCTTAAGTACAGGAGTTCCATTGGGGTTATTATCACATTTTGGCGACCATCCGTTTCTGGGAGGTGATTCAATAACATCCATCAGTGGTTGTCTAGCTGACTGCAAAATTTCAAAAATTTCCTCCAATTTCATGTCAATAAATCGGCTAGTATCCCGATGCATTTTGTCCAGAATCTGGTGATCGCCTTTCAATTCACCGAGTAAGGATTCGACGCGGGCTACAATGCGATTCTGAATATCAAGAGAGAGAACAATATCTTTAGGAAATGGAATTGGTATATAAGTCTCTTTAATTAATCTTTGGCTTATATTGGGCTGAACTGCACCAAAACTACGATTGATCAGTTGCTGCCGAATGGATTTAAAGTAATAAAACAAGAACCAATTGTTGAGCAATGGTAAACCAAACTGTTTTTTGGGGAAAACAGCACAAATGGCTTGATTGGTAGCAGCTTTTACACCTAAAACTCCTAACTTACCAGCCGTAGCACCATACATAGCTATCAAAAGAGTACCTCTTGGAAAAACTTTGGCATTTGAATCCTTTATAGCTCCCAAAGTTATTTTTTCTTGGCTTTCAAATATTTCTGCATCTTGTAATTCACCTGATTTAAACCAATTAATATTTCCTTGAAAGTATTCTAATTGGTTTCTTCTAGGTGTACCTCCGCTTGTTGTATCAGCTATTTCCGATAATTTTTTCCATTGCCAGCCCTCTGGCAAATTGCATAATTCATGAATTTTATCATTTTTCTCTTGGTTGATACTAATCATTAAAATTAAACCTATTATGTCACTGTTCTAACCTAATCTGAAATTCACGTACTTACCTGGTCTCCTCGCGGTAATGGCGTTGCTGTCTCTGATTCTAAGCTTCAGACAAACCTATTATTTTACCAAAGCAGCTCGTCTTTTTGTATCTATATCTTTTCTGAAGACAGGAAAACCACGAAAAGAGATTAATTTCACTCCTCTGTATCCTTCTCAATTACTGGATTTGGAGAAACGATTAGCCGCCTACGCCCAATTTGATCCACTAACTCACTTTTAGATTTTAGCCCCAATTCCTGGGCGATTTCTTCTAGTCCACGCGCCCCCGTCGGTGTAACTGTCAAGTTAAGACTTTTCTTTAATTCATTGTGATCAACGGGTTCTCCCCTGACACGCTTTTTACCTTTGGGCATATTATCGTTTAGTTCATACGCATATTCTAAAAAAATTCTAACATTCCCTATTGATTAGTTAACGCGCATGTTCTAATATAGTCATGTACAGTAAATGCGCGTTAACTAAATTCAAGTATTTCAAATGTTTAGAAAACGCGCAGGCACTATACAAAAACGCCAGACCTCCTGCCGTCCAAAGCGATAGGTCTGGCGCTGACTCCCACTATTGAATAGGAGCAATTTCAATCCTATGCCAAATTTCTCAAAAAGTACGTGCGATCGCGACTTAATTCGCCCATCCACTGACCAGAGGGGCTATCAGCAAGCCTTGGATGATTTTGCGATCGCCTCTCTCCTCTCTCGCCTGCAAACCCTCTGTAACACTGAGTTTGATGCAGTCGGGATGAATGTAAGCCAATCGGAACTGGAAAGCCTCGCCGCAATCCTGATCCGAGAGTTAACCGCGACTCTCAATGGCAAAATTGTATCCGGCTACCTCAAAGCCATGGGTTATGGCGGCTGCGACTTACCCATCAGCTTTAGTCACAAGCGCTTCTCAGTCGTTGAACTCCCCACTGACTTCCCTCACGTCAAACCGCCGAGATTTCTCTATGGGGATAAGCTGCAATGGATTCGCGATCGCGCAGACAGCCTCAACCCGAAACTCCCCAATCCGCCAACATCTCCAGACTGGGGAACTGCGATCGGCAGATTCTACGGCTTTGCGTCTCATCACTGTGGTTGGACATGGTGTTATCTGATTTGGCTGGACAAATGTTCCCCCAGTTCCCGGTGGACGGTAGCTGATACGGCTTGGGAAGATGACCTGGAACCTTGGGAGGAAAGCCGATGACACCCCGTCCTATCACTGAACGCGAACAGGCTTTAATTGACCTCTATGGTTACTGTCAACTGGGAATGACGCCGCAACAGTTTTATGCGAAATGGCTGGTAAATCATGAAACGATGGCTTTTATCTGTTCCCGTTCCATGTCTACTGTTGATAGTTGGTTCAGAAGAGGTCGTAATTACCGCCGTCCTCAACCCAGAGATTTGCGCCATCTCGCCTTTATGGACTTTGTGCTGGAACATTACGAGGAGATTCCGCCTGAACTTTTGAATGTGCTTTGTCCGGGTTTTGGGAATTTCTAGGAATTTCAACAAAGCGTAACATTATTGTAGAGATATTCCGGCGGAATATCTCTACCTTCCCTGATGGGAAATATACTGATAACATCGGTTGTAAAAGCGGAACTGGCACGTAGCGGGTAAGGTGGCTGATGGGGTTCTACCAACGGTGGCGCAAGTGGTTTATTCTTCCCCTAGTATTGGCTGGGGTAGGTGCAGAATTATTGGCGGCTGCATCGAGTCGGGGACAGGAAATAGACGTAGTTTCGCCAGTTGAGTATGGTTCGTTTGTGGATAATCAGGGGATGCCAATCGAAGCGCGATTAAACCCCACGTACCGCCAGAGGCGATCGCAACCCTTCCAGAAGCAGACGACTCTCCCCGATGTGCCTCAACGTCCTCAATCACCAAACCGTAATCCTATTCCTTCCAGGAGACCTGTTGCGATCGCGGATATCCAAGTTCGCTTTGTTGATGAAGACGGTCAACCCACTCCCGGAAACACTCGTCCTTATATCATTACGCGAGAATTTGATCTGCAACCTGGAGACGTTTATCGTCCAGAGGTCGCCCAGCAGGGGTTAGAACGAGTCACGCAGTTAGATAGTGTCGAGGATGCTACCCTCAGTCTCCAACAGACCAATCAACCCAATCAAATTGTCATGATTGTGAATGTGGTTGAGGATTCATCCTTTAATGTCACCGCTTTTCCCAGTGCAAGTCGGGCAAAAGGGATTTATGGGGTGTTGCGGTTAGAGGAGGAGAATCTGGGCGGGAATAATCAGAACTTGGCGCTAGAACTGGAAGGGGGCGAAGATACTCTAGGATTTGAGGTGAGTTTTACTGATCCGTGGATTGCGGGTGATCCGTTGCGGACAGGGTACAGTTTGGCGGTATTTAATCAGCGTTCTCCATCGGAAGTGTTTATTGGTGGCGATCGCGAGGTGGATTTGCCGAATGGGGAAACGCCGTGGGTGCATCGTTTGGGGGGAAGTGGGGAAGTGTTTCGTCCTCTGGGAGGGAATTGGCAGGCTGGGGTAGGAGTATCTTATCAGCGGGTGTCGATTCGGGATCAGGCGTTTACCGATCAGGTGCAGCCTGTGGATGAATTTGGCAATCCGTTGAGTTTAAGCGATCGCGGTCAAGATGATTTATTGACGGTGAATCTATCGGCGGTGCAAGATAATCGCGATGATACCGATTATCCCAGCCAAGGATCTAATGTCAGAGTCGGGATGGATCAGTCGGTTCCTGTGGGTGAAGCCGATATTATTTTTAATCGGGTGAGTGGAAGTTATACCCAATATGTTCCGGTGGAGTTATTTGGGTTCACCTCTGGCGATCAAACCTTAGTGTTTAATCTTCAGGGAGGAACCGTGATTGGCGATTTACCTGCTTATGAAGCCTTTAGCCTCGGCGGGGGGAGTTCGGTACGCGGCTATCAGAGTGGGGAAGTGGGTGCAGGTCGGTCTTACCTGCAAGCCACGGCTGAATATCGGTTTCCGGTGTTTACTTGGTTAGGGGGTCGGATATTTGCGGATTATGCCACAGATTTAGGTTCAGGGGATACTGTTACTGGGGAACCGGGAGAGGTGCGGGATAAGCCAGGGAGTGGATTTGGTTATGGGGTTGGGGTGAGAGTGCGATCGCCTTTTGGTCCAGTACAGGTGGATTTTGGCTTAAATGATCAGGGGGATTCTCAGGTGCATTTGGGCGTAGGAGAACGGTTTTGAACTCTCAGCGATCGCTACTCTGGAGTATTAGCCTTGACAGACAACGATTCCAAAACGTGAACGGCTTCATCCAGCAAAGAGTCTGGCAAGTTTTCGACTAACGCGATCGCTTTTTGACGAACGTCCTGACTCGTCTTTCCTGTATCCTGATCAATTAAACTTTCTCTACCGCCATCACCCGTTTCTGGCTGGCGATCGCATTTAAATGGCTTCAATGTTGATACAGCTTCTTCAGAAGTCACAAATTTACCGACATCTGCTGGAAGTTCAACGGCTTCTTTCTTGTAAAATTGAGAGACTAACTTACTTACATTCATGGCTACCCGCTGATTAAACCTGAACCAATCTAAAAACCTGCGCTCTCCATGAGTTGTCTGAAGTTGACGACCTCCCACTTGATTAACTTCAGTGGTAAATTTGAATAAGTGCTTATTTTCACCAATCGACAACAATACCTCATAGGAGTTAGGCTTTTGGGCGGGTTTAATTGATAAAACTTTTACGTTCATCGCCTTAGTGAATAAATGGCTTGACTATTCCAATAATTTATAAATTCTTCTCTATCCATCTTATAACTTGTAGCATCCTAAGGGTCACGAATTAGAATTTTTCCAGTCTCGTCAATTCCATCAACAACAACTATGTGACCTAAATGAGCCAAGGGTTCCCACAAAACCGCCCCCCACGAACCTGTACTAATCAGTATATCGATTATTTCCGAGTCTGTTGTTTCTGGAATAGACACAGTACCACCTAACCAAACTCTAGAGCTACTGTCATCAAGACTATTGAGTACAAGTGCCAGAACTTCAGCACTCACAGGCACTCCAGTTTCAGCGGCGATGATAGATTGATTCACATCGTAAATCTCTCGATCTCTGAGTAGCATATCTTGCTCGCTACTAATACCCAATTTAAATGCATAACAGCACGGCAGTGCCGTGTCCCTAGAGGTGGTATAACTGTTTCTAGAGAACCATCAACGATAACGATAGTAATATCGGTCTTAATCATATCGAAGGCGACCCGAGAATCTGTAGGGGCGGGTTTGACCTATAACATGCAAGCCCAAATTGGTAACTTTTGTAAACCCGCCCTGTGACTGGTGGTGTTAATTAGGCTAAGCGGGTCGCCCCTACAGGGATCTGAACAGGCGATCGCTCTTTTTAAGACGATATATTTTTTAATCCTTCAAACTCTGAATAACTGGGGAACAACAGGTCGTTCTCCTTGTTGAAACTTCTGCCAAGTCTCTCGTAAGAATGTCGGTGCAGGATGATGGGAATCATACACCACGATCGCGTTCGTGAGCATCCGTTTAGGATTCACTAAAATCCTCCCCCTCTGGTATAATGCGCTAGATGCACCACCATCTAAATTCATCGCTTCGCTGCACCCAATTGCCCGCATTACCTTCGCTTCTTTCCATAACGGTAACGGTGCTAGAAACGTGACCAAGACTAATTTTTTGCCACTAGCGGGAAACCCGATCGCACAGCGATGCGCCACACCCATAACACGCGGGTCAGTAAATCCTTCACTACGCGGCGCTAACCAAACTTTCCCGTTCCTCAGCAGTCTGGGACCCCCAGTCAGCGAAAACCAATGTTGACTCCAGTCTGGCTTTCCATCCACTCGCGCTGTCACTAATTCCGGTTGGTTTCCGACCCGTAATCCCAGCGTCGTGCCATAATTTTCCCAGGGACTGTATTTGAGAAAGGTTCCAGCGGAGACCATATTTCCCATCAGCCGTTTTGGGTCTTTTTTACTAAAAAATGTGCCACTGGCGACGACAGCCGCATGATAGCGACGAACCATATTACCAAACGATTCCTCGCCAATCGCCCCTTGATGATTTCCCAACGTGGAATTATTAGCTAAACCAATGGCGATAAATGTATCGGGGTTGGTCAGATCAATATGGGTTTGATAGAGGGGAACACCGAGAATCGTACTGCGGCGAAGACTGACAGACTCGGCGGCAACTGGGGAAACAAGTCCCAACCCTTGGGCTAAAGCTGCACCACCTAGGACTAGAAATGAACGTCGAGTGAATTTTCGCTGAGGACTGGATAAATGGTGACGTGACATCGGTACAATTTCAATAGGACTAGCAGTTATAAACGCCAACTGGATTGGCTAGGTTTATGACTAGGTGGATTGCAACCTGGTAATTGATGATTCGTGATTGGAAAATGCTGATTATGGAAGAGGGAAGGTTTGTGTAGTCTGAGAACAGATTTGTATCTTCCTATAGCAACCTGATGAATTGGTTAGCTTCACTAATAATAAATACTGGATTATAACGATTTAATCCGGACAATTGTTTTTAAGAATCAGGGTTGGAGGTAGTGATGAGTCAAGCAGTTTCCCTAAACGAGTTGTGGGAGTCAACGCCACCCAGCGAACAGATATTTCAACCCGATCAGTTAGTAGGGTATCCTGATACGGTACAACGCTATCTGAACCATGCGATCGCGCCCGGAACACCATTAGCCTCTGCGGTGCGACTGCGGATGCATGGTGAAATTAAACTGCGGGGTTGGCTTCCCTTCACGGCTGAACAAGTCATCTCTTGGCGTCGAGGTTTTATTTGGCGGGCGGCGGTACGGATGAATGGCTTACCGATATGGGGATCTGATCGGCTGGTGGATGGCGTTGGCGGGATGCGGTGGAAGCTGTTTGGGCTATTTCCCGTGATGACAGATTCAGGTGCAGATATGACGCGATCGGCTGTGGGTCGAATGTTGGCAGAATTGATTTGGTTACCGTCTGTACTCTGTCAACAGGATATATCCTGGACTGCACCCGATACCGTTCATGCTCATGGTAACTTAACCCAGTTTGGCGAGAGGTGCAACCTGATCCTCACGGTTGATCATCAAGGGGGATTGGAGAGTGTCAATCTGAGGCGTTGGGGTAATCCTGAAGGTGGTGAGTTTCATTATGAAAACTTCGGCGGTGTGGTGGAAGCAGAAGGGACGTTTGGCGGCTACACTATCCCGACTCGCTTGTTAGGTGGATGGCATTTTGGTAGCGAACGTTTTGAGTCAGAAGGAGCATTTTTTCGAGTGACTATTGATCAGGCAATCTATCGTTAAATTTCTTGTAGGGGCAACCCGCTTGCATGAATTAACAATTCTATTCCTCTCAATTTGATAGTTAATTTTTGGGTAGGGGCGACCCGCTTGCACAAATTAAAAACTCTAGTCCTCTCAATTTGATCGGGTCGCCCTTGTCTGATGATTAGCGAGCAAGATGCAAAGCCTGCGGCATGGCTTCGCTAAACGCACTACAAAGATTTCGCTATTATTGAAATTACAATTTTGAGACGCTTAGATGATACCTTTTAGAGAGGCGATCGCGTCCTGTTACATCAGCAGCTTAAACCCTTATACTAAAAGAATGCTAGCTAATGACTCAACGATTATGGCACAAGTGATTCAAGCCAGTGAACTAACCCTGCATGATGTCAAAGAAAAGTTCAATCTGCAACAAGTTGAGGATGAGCAGTTTTTTGGGGAATGGCAGGGAGAATTACCCGAACTTACAGCCGCTCAAAAGGAATGGTTAGACCAAGTTAAGGCAGATTTTTTGGCATTAGATAATACCTGGCGATTGGAAATCGCAGCTATACAAAGAATGGTGCGCCTACGCGCACTGACTAAACGACTAACTGTTACTATTAATACCGTCGCAGATGCGGCGATCGCTCTCATTCAGATTGGCACTGGGGTTATTCAAATAGAAGCGCAACCAATCACAGCCTCTCTCTAACAGTTCCTCTAATCCTTCCATACGCCACAATTTAACTGTACTGTACTCTCCTGCTGTAGCCAACAGTTTACCATCTGGGCTAAAGCTTACACTTAGAGATACGTTTTCATAAACACCACGACTATAAACACGTTGATATACATCAATTTGACCAATTTGTCGTCCCGATAAGTCCCATAGTCGTGCAATTCCATCTTCTCCTGCTGTGACTAAACGCTGTCCATCTGGACTATATTTCACACTTAAGACTGCCTCTTGATGCCCTTTTAAGGGAGCTATTTGTTTTCCCGATAAATCCCAAAGTCGAGCTGTCTGATCTTCTCCTGCAGTAGCCAGTTGTTTTCCATCGGGACTAAAACTCACACTGAGGACTGCCCCTGAATGCCCCTTGAATTCGGCTAATTTTTGACCAGATAGGTTCCACAGAAAAACACTGCCCTCTTCTCCCACAGTAGCGAGGTGTTGTCCATCCGGGCTGAAACTGACACTGAGGAATGCCTCTGAATGCCCCTTAAATTCGGCTAATTTTTGACCAGATAGGTTCCACAGAAAAACACTGCCATCTTTTCCTACAGTGGCGAGACGTTTTCCGTTGGGGCTAAAACTTACACTACGAACTACCTCTTGATGGCTCCGAAATTCAGTTAATTGTTGACCTGACAAATTCCACAGGCGAATCAAACCATCCTCGCCACCCGTAGCTAAACGGTTTGCCTCTGGGCTAAAATCAACACTCATTAAGTATCGACTATATGGTATAAAACGCAGTTGAGTTCCGTTCTCATCTGTTTCAGTATTGCTGAGTTTCGGTTCTAATTGGGTAACCTGTTTTCCTGAGAGAGTCCAGATCTTAACTGTGCCATCTGCACCAACTGTAGCAATATGTTTATAATCAGGGCTAAAAATTATATTATTTATTTTAACCTGACTTGTAATAAACTGACTAAAATAGTGACTTGATATATCCCAAATTTTAGAAATTTCATCTTCAGAGGCAGTAACTAAATATTGTCCATCTAAACTGAATATTGCGTGATAAGCAATACCCTGATGACCCTGTATTTCAGCAGTTGGCTGTGCAAACCGTGCAAACGGTTGCCAGACTTTTATTGTACCATCGAGTCCTGCTGTAGCTAGACGTTTTCCATCCGGACTAAAACTTACGTCCCAGATTCCATTCTGATTTCCCTTAAATTTATTTACTATATTGATTTGTTGCCCTGACAGTTTTCTAACTTGGACTGTATCGTCATCTCCCGCCGTAGCCAAATACTGACCATCTGGACTAAAGCTAACACTCCGCACTATTCCTTGATGACCTTTCATTTCAGCAATGATTTGTCCAGACAAATTCAAAAGTTTAACGGTGCCGTCAAATCCTGTGGTAGCGAGATACTGTCCATTAGGACTGAAATTTACATCCCACACTCCTTGCTGATTAGTATCAAATAAGGCGATTTGTTCTCCCGATAAATCCCAGAGTCTAACGGTATTATCTCCTCCTGTAGTTGCTATACGCTGTCCATCTGGACTAAATTGAACCCAAATTACTGAACCTTTATGTCCATCAAATTGAGCAATTTGTTGTCCAGATAAATTCCAGAGTTTGGCGTTGCCATCTTTTCCAGATGTAGCTAAACGTTGCCCGTCTGGGCTAAAACTGACACTCATAACTTCACGCTGATGAGCATCCAATTTAGCAATTTTTTGTCCTGCTAAATTCCAAATATGGACTGTACCGTCTTCGCCTCCAGTGGCAATATATTTCCCATCTGGACTTAAACTTACACCCCAAACACCGTCTTGATACCCATTAAATCGATTTCGTTCATAGATATTGGCAAGAATACTTTGTAAAGCCAATAGAGGACTACTCGCGGGATAGTCTTGGATAGGACGTTTATCGTTTAACAAAGCCTTCAACTCTTTCCCACTCTGAATCGCTGAAAGTAAACCTTCTAGTTGTTGACCCGATTGAAACTGCAGTAAAGCTCTTGCTCCTTCTTGCTCTAATTTAGTACCTATAATGGCTTCTTTCCGTGCCGAATCTGCCAGTTCTAACTGTGTTTTAGCCTCGGCTACTGCTATCTGTGCTTGCTCAAATTGGGTTTGAGCATCTCTTGCTTGTACTTCTGCCTGCTGTCGTTTTGTCTGTGCAGTTATCAGTCGTTTCTCCGCATCTTGGATTTTCCGCTCTGCTACTTGAATTTTTTGCTGTGCCTCTTGAGCAACTCGATTCTGTTCTGCTTTCACTGCATCTAAATTTTGCCTCGCTTTCGCTTCTCTAAGACGAGCGTTATTTAACTCTCGATTGGCTACTGTTAAACGCTTCTTAGCTTCTTCAACTTTTTGATTGGCTTCTCTTGCTCTTTTTTGAGAGTTACTTACTTTTTTCTCTACAGTTTTTACTTTTTGCTCCGCTTGAATTTCTCTAGAATTAGCTTCCTTTACTCTGATGTCAGCATCCTTGACTTGCTGTTCGGCTTGTTCAACTTGTAGTTGTGCAGTTGACACTTTCGTTTCTGACCATATCCATATCACTACTGCCGCTACAAGAGTTAAACCCAGTATTGCCGAACCCATCTGAATCCGACGCTTGGCTTGTTGATTAGCCAATGCCAATACCTTTTTACTCTTTTCCGTCCTTTCTAGTTCTTCTTGAGCTAGCCGATTAAGCGCCTCTGCCTTTTGGCGTTGTTCTCGTTCTTTTTCCAGTTCGGCAATTAACTCATTTAACCTCGATTCCTGCTGCTTACGAATAAACTCAGCTAAATAATCATGAACTAATTGATAACGGTCATAAGGCGTTTCTGGCAACAAAAATACTAAACCCGAATCCACGAAAATCCTTAAGACCAAATCCAATTTACCCGCTTCCCGGGTTAAATCCGCCGCTAATCCCTCTAAATCCCGTTCCAATTCAGCGCGAGTCTTCAGCGGACGAGTTCCTTTTTCATCCGTCAGCAAATACAGCACCAATTCCGCCGCCTGCTGATTCTCAGCGCCACAGTCCTCAACCACTTCCTCCAAATAGCGCTTGACTAATTCTTCTTTCGTGCCTAACTCCCGATACTCCGTCAATGTTTTAATATTTTCCGCCTGTAACTGCGCCCCCACTACCTGCAATTCAATCGGTAAGATTTCCCCCGTTTTACCCGCCAAATCCTTCACCAGTTGGTCAATTAAAGCAGGTTCTAAATAAAAGCGCGATCGCGTGGTTAAATCTTCTATAATGGCTCTGGCATCGGTTGGTGAAAAGTTCCCTAATTCATACAACACATTCTTCCCCAGAATGTCATGACCAATCACACTCATGCTATCCAGGCGATTGCACTCTAACAAATAATGCAAATAATCTTCCCGTAGCGACAGAATCACCTTCACCGATAAAATATTCAAACAGTCTGCCAAAAACTGCCAAAACTGTCGTCGTTCAGCCGCATTGGTATAAACAAAAAAGAATTCCTCAAACTGGTCAAAAATTAGCACTGTCCGCCGCTGACGCTGTTCATCCTGTCGTAACTGTTCCAGGATTTGGAAATAAGGGGGATTGGGTGGAGATGTTGTTGGTTTTTCGGGACAGTTATCCTCTAAATCAGAAGAATTGGGCGGGTTTTGTTGAGCGGTTATTGGTTTTCCCGAAAGGTTATCGTCTAAACCCGCCCCTACGGGTTCATCGTCATTAAGTAACTGCTTTTCTAATTCCTCTATCCAATTGGTATAAACTCGGATTGAAATCGGAACATTTTTCTGAGTACCAATAACTCTGTGCTTCAACGCTGGAACTAATCCGGCATTCACTAACGAACTTTTTCCCACCCCAGAACGTCCGTGAATGACAATTAATTTACAATCATTCCGTCCAATCCGTTCTAATAAGCGCTCTAAATCTCGCTGTCGTCCAGAGGCGATAATTTCCGGTGCGACTGACTCTTGGTTATCTGTTTTGACTGAAGCTTCTTGCTGATTTTTTAAGGAGAAAGAACCCAAAGCCTCTCTCCTTGCAGGAGAGAGGTTTTCCAAATCCCGTGACCAGTAAGAAGCATCTTCTCGGTGCGGTTGCAGTCGTCCCGCACCAATAAAAGCACGAATACCATATTGCTGTTCAATGGAACGTCGCTGTTTTTTTGTCGCAAACGCCGCTAAATATTGCCTTTCTTCAAAATAGAGTTCTCGTAACTCTTCTAATATGCGAACAGAAATCAGGGGATGCCGAAAATCACCTAATTCCCTAGCTTTAACTAAATGAAAAATCGCCGCTTGCTTATTTCCTAATTGCCGTTCAGCTTGAGCTAAAAACAGCAAATTTAATCCCTGAATCCAGCGCTTAGGTTTCGGAAGTTGAGTAATAATATCCTCCGCTTGCTGTGCGGCTTGACGCGCATCCTCCCAGCGCTGTTGCTGTAAGGCGACTTCGGCTAAAAAGCTATAATCTTGAACTAATTTACTGGTACTGCCATACTGTTGATGTAAAGGTAAAGCCTTTTGCGCTACCTGTTCCAATTCATCCCAGGCTTGCATCCGTTGCAGCACTCGTTCGAGTTGAGTAATGCATTTTGCTACTAAATCGGGGCGGTTTTCTTGCTCAAATAAGTCTATACCATGCTGGAGGTAAATCTTAGATTTTTGCCAGTTAACCGCCTGGTGTTTTTGGCGGTCAGTTGTGCGATAGTGGTAGAGTCCAATATGAAATAAAACCAATCCAGCTTTTAATTTGGAATTAATCGGGGTGGATTGAATTTCGTTATCAAGTTCCCCGACTTTGGGGTCAATCGGGGCGAGTTTAGTGAGGTTATCGGTTTGATCCGATAAGTCATCAGTTAAACCCGCCCCTACCTGCTGCCAAAATGTTAAACTTTGCTGAAAATACTCTAACGCTTCGGGACTATCTCCAGCATTTAACCCGCGAATAAACTGCAATCCCGCTTCAAGCTGGGGGTCTAAGTCTTGCACCCGATGGGGTAACTCTTTTAACGCCAAGTCAACTTCTGAACGACTTAAGCACCCTTGATCTAAAACGTCGCTTAAGTTGTATAAGGATTGAGAGGAATTAACGGCTAATGCTGTCGCCAATAACGACTCAAACGTCTCCTGTAAAACCTCAGTTAACTCATTCGTTGGTATAGCAAATCGAGTGGTCGTTGTCCAACTCTCAAAATCGGGTGCAATTCTCAGAAACTTGACATGAACTGCATCATTAATCCACAAAATAACCGGAAAGTGGAAATTCTTGCGAAACTCCTCCCGCACCTGATTCGTTGCCCTCAGCATATCATCCAGATTATCCACCGTAGCTAATCCAGATACCATCAGGGCGTCGGGCATTTCCTGTCCTAATTGGGCGCAAATGGTCGAGTAAAGGGTTCGATCTGATTGCTTCAGGTGAATGACTCGAATATCAAGGACACATTGGTCTTGCACCTGCTGGATTAAACGGTCTTGCAAATACGCATAATTACAACGCGCTAGCATTATATAAAATCGTCCCTCAGAGGCTTCAATTGCCCAGATTAATTCCTCTAAGGCTTCCTGATTATCAATGGTACTCTCGTCTATATAGTTATCCATATTACATTTTATATAATGGAGGCTATTCTCTTAACCGTTTCCTTCTTGCTCCCCTCTCCCCTGGTGGGAGAGGGGCTGGGGGAGAGGGGTTAAGCTTAAGTTTACATGGATGATGGATGAAGCCCTTGCGCCCCTACCTCAAATATTATCCCTGTAACTCTTGAGCATCAACCAAAATCGGATTCACATCAAACCAAGACTCATCCTCATAATAATATTCAAACACCAGCCGACTGCGAATCAACAGTTCATAACCCTGATCATCGCTTACCCATTTCCGTTGCTGCACTTGTCGCAATAACTCCCACTGATTATCCGATATTCTCAATGTCATTTCATTGCGATATTGTCGAACTAATTTGTCCAGAGTTGGGCGCGACAAGGGAAACTTTCGTTCTTTTTTAATCCAATCATTCAATAACTTTAACAAATCGCGCACATGACCCCCACTCCGGTAGCAAAGATAGTCTAAGCTTTCCAAAGTATCGAAAATTTCAGTACAATTTTCCAGGCGTTCCTGTTCTGTTAAATCCGGAAATGCCCGTGCGAGAACCATCTGTCGCAGTAAACGGATTCCCGCTTGACAATCGCTGCCATCTTTTAACTGTACCGGAACCATGGGCAAGATTTTCGGTCGTTCCGGAAACCGTTGCGTCAACACCCCATAATCATCGGAGAATTTCAGCGCCAAGGGCATAGTATAAACCAGATGACAGTACAGCTTGGTTAAACATTCACTCTGATCCACAAATAAATAGTCCTGCTGTGGACGCCCCCAGGGTTTTGGGCTATTATCGATCCGATCCAGGTTATCGACAATCACGACTAAACCCTTTTTACCCTGCTGTTTAAGTTTCGCGATCGCAGGTTCGATCAGTTCCTGATTAATGATCTGCAAGAGTTGGGTTTTCTGGGGTCCGAGGTACTGATTTAGTCGCTGTCGCATCATCGCATCACTTTTTGTCTTCGCGGTGATTTCACCAATCCCAAACGCCAGAGAAACGGTATCATTTTGAGAGACAACACCCACATCGCCCAGGTTAGGCACTTTAATTCTCACCCCCTGCACCTCAGCGTTTAATACCCTTGCAGCCCCCTGTACCAGCGTCTGTAACCCCGTCAATTTGCCGAGTTGGACGGTTTGCAAACTTTGAGAAATCCGCCGTGCGATCGCCAATAGCACATCGCCAATATCCACATCCGCCATTTCCAAGTCTTCACTCGACTCAAAATAGACGACATGAAACCCATCTGCTTCTAATTCTGCCTTCAGTCGCAATAACTCTGTGGATTTGCCACAGCCAATATGTCCGGTAAATAAGGCGCAGGTAGGTTCATCAGGGGAGAAAAAGGTAATATTATCCTTAAGTTCCTCAATAATCTTCCCCCCGCGTACCGGGGAAAAGTCGATATAAAATTTCTGGTCTTCCGGATTGTCTGCAACCAGCGTCCGGCTAGGGTTCGTTGCTTTAAAAAATGTCTGTAACTCTACCTTCATTTTCCCAGTTCCTTAGCATTTAAAGCATTATCCGATACCATAGCTTAGTTATGGGTCATTGGTCATTGGTCATTGGTCATTTGTCCTACTCGTGCAAGCGAGAAGCAAGCCTTTGCCTGCTGCTTTCTGTCTTAGAACCTTCTGCCTTTCTGGTTCGGCACAATTTTCATTATGTTAAAAACCATTCATACAACCAAACCATTTTCTTTCTTTTTCCTTTTCTTGTTTACTCTGTTTTTGACGCTTCAGCTTGTCTTTCCTTGGGTTAGCGCTCAAGAACCCCCCAAACCTAAGCCAAAACCTTGGGAGATTAATGGGATAGTTGCGGCTCTGGATGATGGGCATGACCAGGTAAAAGAGTATGCTTTGCAGAAATTAGCTGATTACTCGAAGTTTCGCGACTTCCAAGCTGTGGTGGACGAACCCGAAGATATTGCCGAGAAAGTTGCCAATATTCTTCAAGATGAAACCGTTGACTCAGAAGTTCGTGGCGATGCGGCTGATGCATTAGGATATCTAGTAAGATATCTAGAGGAAGCAGACCCCCAATACATCTCGCAGATTATCAACTTTCTTCAAGATGAAACCATTGACTCCACAGTTCGTGTCTCGGCAGCTTATGCACTAGGACATCTAAAGGAAGCAGGTGTCCAATACATTCCACAAATTCTCACCTTTCTCCAGGATGAAACCATTGACTCAGAGATCCGTGATGAGGCGGCTTATGCATTAAGAAATCTAAGGGAATCCGCCGCCAAATATGCCCCGGAAATGGCTAAAATTATTCAGGATGAAACCTGTGATGATAACGTGCGTGGCAAGGTAGCTGAAGCATTACTCAGTCTAGGGAAAGCTAGCACTTCATACATCCCTGCTATTCTTAATTTCCTTCAGGATGAAACCGTTGATTCAGACGCTCGTCGTTGGGCGGCTGATGCATTAAGTAATCGGGAAGAAGTCGCCGTCCAATATGCCCCTGAGATTGCCAACCTCGTCCAAGATAAAACAGTTAATGCTCAGGTTCGTGTCGAGGCAACTTATGCATTACTAGATCTAGAGGAAGCAGGTGTCCAATACATCCCACAGATTCTCAACTTTTTCCAGGATGACACTGCTAATCATAACGCTCGTGAAAGAGCGGCTAGAGGACTAAGGTATCTGGGGAAAGCCAGCGCTCCATACATTCCTGAGATTTTCAACTTCCTCCAGGATGAAACCGTTAATGATGAGGTTCGTCTCTCGGCGGCTAATGTATTAGGGACTGTGGAGGAAGCCAGCGCCCCCTACATCCCTGAGATTCTTAATTTCCTCCAGAATGAAACTATTGATCATAGAGTTCGTTCCTGGGTGGCTTATCAATTAAAGAATTTGGATACAGCCGACGCCCAATACATCCCTGATATTCTCAAGTTACTCCAGGATAAAACCATTGAGCCATACGCTCGTCGTTGGGCGGCTAATGTATTAGGAAATTTGGGAGAAGTCGCTGCCCAATACGCCCCTGAGATTGCCAAGATTTTCCAGGATGAAACCGTTGATGATGAAGTTCGTGCTGAGGCGGCTGAGGCATTAATAAATATGGGGAAATTCAGCACCCCATACCTATCTGATATTTTCAAATTTATCCAGGATGATATTATTTATGATTACGTTCGTAGTGATGTGGCTGATGCATTAGGTAATCTGGGAGAAGCTAGCGATCCATACATCCCGAAAATTCTCAACATTATCCAGGATGAAACCGTTGATGTTAACGTTCGTAGTGAGGCGGTTGAAGCATTAGGTTATCTGGGGGAAGTTACTGCCCCATACATCCCTGATATTCTCAACATTATCCAAGATAAAACCGTTGACTCAGAGGTTCGTAATGCGGCGGTTGAAGCATTAGGTTATCTGGGGGAAGTTACTGCCCCATACATTCCTAAAATTAACAGTATTATCGACAACAAAACTGTTGAATCGTGGATACGTTTTGCGATTGCTAAAACCTTAAAATATCTAGGTCAAGGAGAAGCAAAATACACTTCTGATCTTGCCAAAATTATTCAGGATGAAACCGTTGACTTAGGGACTTATTACTGGGTAGCTCGGGAATTAGTCGATCTGGGAGAAGCAAGACCCACATACATTCCTGAACTCCTCAATTATCTTCAAAATGAAACTGTTCGCAACGATTCGCGTCGCTATGTGGCTATTCGCTTAGGCAATTTTGAGGAAGTTAGCAGCCAATACATTCCTGATCTTCTCAACTTACTTCAGGATGAAGCCGTTGACTTACGGGTTCGTAGTGCGGCAACTGATTTATTAAGAAAAATGGATAAAAATAGTGCTACATACATCCCTAATATTCTCACATTAATTCAGAATAAAGCAGTTGATTCATGGGTTCGTTACCGGACAGCTCAGGAATTAGTAAATATCCGAAAGCTTAAGTTAAATGAAGCTGTGATTATTATAAGCAATGCCTATGAACATATGACTTATTATTCATATTTTGAACGATGGCGGTTTCTAGCCTATTTCCTAAGTGGGAGGACTGATGAAGTAAAAACCCTGTTGAAATGGGTTGGCTTGCCTAAATCAATTCCCACTGCCCTCAACTATCAAGAGGGTAAAAAAACGCTGGAACTCTTCCTCCAAGTCTGGGACAATGCTCAGGATTTACCCCAACTGCAAAATGATTTAGCCGAAAAGATAGCCGTAGTGACTCGTCTTGTCTCTTGGAAGTCTCAGGATAGTGATGTACTCCAACGCCATTACAATAACCTCAAAGCGGGAAACTTCCCCCAAGCTGATACGGTTGAGTCAGTTATCCTCAACCTGAATGGAGAATGACAAATGACTAATCACAAAAACCCGTTTTTCTTATTCCTGTTTACCCTGTTTCTGACGCTCCTACTTGCCTTCCCTTGGGTTAGCGCTCAAGAACCGCCCAAACCTCAGCCACAATCTTGGCAGATTGATGGGATAGTCGCGGCTCTGGATGATGGGCATGACGAGGTAAAGCTGGATGCTTTGGAGCAATTAATTGCATACCAGCCTTTAGACTGGCAAACGGTGGTTGAAAAACCCGAGGATATTGCCCAGAAAGCTGCCAACTTACTCCAGGATGAAACTATTGATGTATGGGTGCGTGCCTCGGCAGCTAGAGTCTTAGGAAATCTGGGGGAAGTTGGTGTTTTATACGTTCCTGAGATTCTGAATTTCATTCAGGATCAAACCCTTGATGATGGGGCGCGTTGGAGGGCGGCTGATGGATTAAGCAATCTGGGGGAAGCCGCCGCCCCCTACACTCCTGAGATGCTCAACTTCCTCCAGAATACCACCCTTGGCTGGGGAGTTCGTGGTAGGGTAGCTGAAGCATTAGGAAATCTAGGACAAGGCGGCGTCCAATATATCCCAAAGATGCTCAACCTCCTCCAGGATGAAACCGTTGATGATGGAGTTCGTGGCTTGGTGGCTAGAGCATTATCAAATCTGGGTCAAGTTGGCGTCCCATACGCCCCTGAGATTGGCAATATTCTCCAAGATGAAACCGTTGATTTAGTCGGTCGTACCTTGGCAGCTAAAGTATTAGGGTATCTGGGGAAAGCTGGCGTAAAATATATCGCTGAAATTGCTAACGTTCTCCAGGATAAAACTGTTGATAATGGCTTTAGTGTCTCGGCAGCTAATGCGCTAAAGAATCTGGGGGAAACTGTCCCATACACCCCTGAGCTTGCTAACATTCTACAGGATAAAACCGTTGATGATAACGTTCGTGGCGGGGTGGCTGAGGCATTACTTACTTTGGGGGAAGCCACCCCGCCATACATCTCTGATATTCTCTATTTCCTCCAGGATGAAACGGTTGATAATGAGGTTCGTGTCAGAGCGGCTATCGCATTAGAGAATCTGGGGGAAAGCAGCACTCCATATATGCCTAATATTCTCAATTTCCTTCAGGATGAAACCGTTGAACCTAAGGTTCGGCGTTCGGCGGCAATAGCATTAGCAAGAAGCAATCTCGGCAAAATCGGCGTCCAATACATACCTGAGATTCTCACCTTCCTTCAGGATAAAACCATTGATTATGGGGTGCGTTACTTTGCGACTGAAATATTTACATTTGCCAATTTTGAAGAAGCTAGCGTCCCATACGTTCCTGAAATTGCTAACGTACTCCAGGATGAAACCGTTAATGATGGAGTGCGTGGATGGGCGGCTAAAAAATTATTAAACATGGGAGATGTTGGCGTTCAATATATGCATGACATTCTCAATTTTATCCAGGATGAAACCCTTAACTCTTATGTCCGTGGTCAGGTAGCTTATGCCTTAAGCAATCTAGGGGAAATCGGCGTCCAATATATACCTGACATTCTCAATTTTCTCCAGAATGAAACCGTTGATTCATCGGTGCGTGGTCAGGCAGCTTATGCCTTAAGCAAGCTAGGGGAAATCGGCGTCCAATACATCCCTGAGATTTTCAACTTCCTCCAGGATGAAACTGTTGATCCTAAGGTTCGTGCCAAAGCGGCTGATATACTAGAGAAGTTAGCGGAAGTTGGTGTCCAGTACATCCCTGAGATTGCCCATATCCTCCAGGATAAAACGGTTGACTCATCTGTGCGTGGTCAGGCAGCTTATGCATTAAGCAATCTCGGCAAAATCAGCGTCCAATATATGCCTGAAATTCTCAACTTCCTCCAGGATGAAACTGTTGACTCATCGGTTCGTGGTGACGTAGCTGATGCCTTAAGCAATCTAGGAAAAATCAGCGTCCAATACATCCCTGAGATTCTCAACTTCCTCCAGGATGAAACTGTTGATCCTAAGGTTCGGATCAAGGCGGCTGATATATTAGAGAAGTTAGCGGAAGTTGGTATCCAGTACATCCCTGAAATTGCTAATATTCTCCAGAATGAAACCGTTGACTCAGACATTCGCCGCTTGGCGGCTAGAACATTAGTCAATTTGGGGGAAGTCAGCGCCCCATACATCTCTGATATTCTCAATTTCCTCCAAGATGAAACTGTAAATTCATATTTTCATGTTAGGACGGCTAGGGCATTAGCTAATCTCCGAAAATTGGAGTTGAATGAGGTTGTTGTTATCCTGGATAATGTCTATGAACCCAATCAGTTGAAACTTGAAGGTTTTGAACGATGGCGATTTTTAACCTATTTCCTAAGTGGGGGGACTGATGAAGTAAAAACCCTGTTGAAATGGGTTGGCTTGCCTAAATCAATTCCCACTGCCCTCAACTATCAAGAGGGTAAAAAAACACTGCAACTCTTCCTCCAAGTCTGGAACAATGCTCAGGATTTACCTCAACTGCAAAATGATTTAGCCGAAAAGATAGCCGTAGTGACTCGTCTTGTCTCTTGGAAGTCTCAGGATAGTGATGTACTCCAACGCCATTACAATAACCTTAAAGCGGGAAACTTCCCTCAAGCTAATACTGTGGAATCAGTTATCCAGGATTTGCACTCCACGAAAAGAGGAGTGAAGATAAGCCCTCTTGAAAAGGAAATCGCGGAACCAATAGAGGACGCCACAGAACGCAGAAATCAGGATAAGAACCAAAACCCTGCAACAACCGATAACAAGTATAAAAATGGAGCATGATTGAAGATTAGCAAAGAATAAGTATTTGTATTGAGAAGAATATCGCTATAGCGTTTTCATTTGGGTCGTGAACACAGGAACCTGGTAAAAAGGCAATGGGCAATGGGCAATAGGCAATAGGGGAAAGAGATACAGGGTTTTTAAGTAATCTAAGAAAAGATCTCCTAGGTTTACAACTCATTTACAAATGCTATATAATCAGTCAACAAAACCTATGAATAGCCAGTTTAGAACAATGGACTCTCCACAAACAGAGTTATACAAAAGAATTCAGGCGTTTTCATTGGATCAGTTAGATGATCAATTATCGTTCAGCAAACGGTTGGCAAAGGATAACCGCTGGTCATTAGACTATACTCAGAGAGTAATTGAGGAATACAAGAAGTTTACCTTTCTCGCTGTTGCCGCAGGACATCCAGTCGCGCCATCGGAACAGGTTGATCAAGTTTGGCACTTACATCTGAGTTATACGCGATCATACTGGCAAGAGTTTTGCCCAAAAATATTACAAACTCCATTGCATCACGAGCCAAGTCGCGGCGGTTCATCGGAGCAGTTGAAGTTTGAAGACTTGTATAGTAGGACATTAGAAAGTTACAAACACTTTTTTGGGCAGATTCCTCCCATCGATATTTGGTCTGATCCCAAAGACCGATTTGGGCGCGATTTACAGGTTGTTCGGGTGAATACCCAGCACAACTGGATTGTGCCTAAGCTATCTTTAAATTGGCTACCCAAACGGCAACACCAACACACCGCCATCCTCTTCCTTTTGTTTATTTTGGCATCAGTTGTCACGGGTTGCCAAATTGTTTACACAATTCCCAATCCCTTAAACTTCACAGGTTCGGAATTTTTGATTTTCTACTTCCTGTTATCCATTGGTGTTGTATTCATCGCTTTCCGCCTCCAAGTTTATCTGCGACTACCGGGTGGCAATCTAGTAGAAAAACCCGTATCTCTTAATCCTTACGAAGTAGCTTATCTGGCTGAAGGTAAAAATCGGGTTGTGGATACGGCGATCGCTAGTCTTGTCCAAAAGGAATATGTAACCGTACAGCCAGAACAACGAACCTTGACATTGGTGGGAACTGTAGAAGTATTGTCTCATCCTGTAGAGCAAGCCGTTGCCAACGCTATTACGTCAGATGGCTGTCATATTGATCGGGTTCGGATACAGGCGACTCAAACAATAGATGTAATAATCGAGGAAATTAAAAATCGATTACACCAACTTGAACTCTTAATCAGCCAGGAGCAATTATTTAAAGTCCAAGTTTATCCAACCCTTTTAATCGTTGCCCTGTTAGGATTAGGCATGGCAAAAATAGGCGTCGGTATTTATCGAGGAAAATCGGTGGGGTTTTTAGTTATCATGTGTCTTATTATAAGTCTCATGATTTCATGTTTAGCGGAGACTCCAAAACATCGTAGTCGCTATGGTGATCAAGTATTACATGATCTTCGTAGCCGTATCCCCTTAAACGTTTTAAGTCCTGAAGATTCTCAACTCGCTCTAGCATTTGCGATTTGGGGGAATAAAGTTTTACGACACGATTTGTTGGCTGATTTAAAGATGGTATTCACTTCAGTATCTAGGAGTAAAGTGAGTAGTAATCGTGGTAGTGGCGTTGGTTGCGGGGGTGGTGGCGGCGGCGGTTGCGGGGGCGGTGGTGGCGGCGGTTGCGGCGGTTGCGGCGGTGGTGGCTGTTAATCGCCTATCTATTCGGTAAGGGGTAGTTAACCCGGATTTGGTATGAGAACCAAAAATCCTGCAACAATCGATAACAAGTGTAAAAATGGATCACGATCGCACTGATCAACCTCGTTATTTCTAGGATGGGTGAGTCTAACGTCCAAAATCCTACCAATCCATTCCTAGCCTTGAGTGAAACACCATGCCCAAATCTCCCAAATCCCTCAGCGGGAACCAAATCCGACAAAAGTTCCTAGACTTCTACGACAAACGGCAACACCAAGTTTTGCCGTCGGCTTCCTTAGTCCCGGACGATCCCACTGTGTTACTCACCATCGCCGGGATGTTACCCTTTAAACCGATATTCCTGGGACAGCGCCAGTCGGACTTTTCCCGCGCCACCACGTCGCAAAAATGTCTCCGCACCAATGATATTGAAAATGTGGGGCGCACGGCGCGACACCATACTTTCTTTGAAATGCTGGGCAATTTTAGCTTTGGCGACTATTTTAAAGAACAAGCGATCGCCTGGGCATGGGAGTTATCGACGAACGTCTTTGAATTGCCCCCAGAACGCCTGATCGTGAGTGTGTTTCGAGAGGATGACGAAGCCTTTGCCATCTGGCGGGATAAAATTGGTATCCCGGCTCATCGTATCCAGCGGATGGGCGAAGAAGATAACTTCTGGGCATCGGGTCCGACAGGTCCTTGTGGTCCTTGTTCAGAACTCTATTACGACTTCCACCCGGAAAAAGGAGACAAGGATATCGATTTAGAAGATGACACCCGGTTTATTGAGTACTATAACCTGGTGTTCATGCAATACAACCGGGATGCAGACGGGAATCTTACCCCCCTACAGAACAAAAATATTGACACCGGATTGGGATTAGAACGGATGGCGCAAATCCTCCAGCAGGTTCCCAATAACTACGAAACGGATCTGATTTTCCCGATTATCAAGACGGCGGCTGAGATTGCTGGCGTTGATTACGCCAAGAGTGACGAGAAGACAAAAGTCTCTCTAAAAGTGATTGGGGATCACATTCGCGCTGTAGTTCATCTGATTGCTGATGGAATTACCGCCTCGAATATTGGACGCGGCTATATCCTGCGCCGTTTAATCCGGCGAGTGGTACGCCATGGGCGATTAATTGGCATTCAAGGGGAGTTTACCACCCAAGTCGCTGAAACCGCGATCGCACTGGCTGAAGACACCTATCCGAATGTGCGGGAACGGAATGATGCGATTCAAGCCGAATTGCAACGAGAAGAATCGCAATTCCGCAAAACCCTCGCACGCGGCGAGAAGTTATTGGCAGATATTCTGGCGCAAAAGCCTGATCTTATTTCCGGACGGGATGCGTTTACCCTCTATGATACCCATGGTTTCCCCTTAGAATTAACCCAAGAAATTGCCGAAGAACATGGGTTAACGGTGGACATTGCTGGCTATGAAGCGGCGATGAAAGAACAGCAAGAAAACTCTCAAGCCGCCCACGAAACTGTTGATTTATTGGCACAAGGAAATCTGGATGAAATGACATCTGGAGTGGCGGCGACCGAATTTTTAGGATATACCGTACCTGCCACTACCGCCCAAGTGATGGCGCTAGTTGCAAATGGCGAGTCGGTTGAATCAGCCCAGACGGGGACTGAGGTGCAAGTTGTTCTCGACCAAACCCCATTCTATGCCGAATCGGGGGGACAAATTGGCGATCGCGGCTATTTATCCGGCGATAATTTAGTAGTACGGATTGAAGATGTCAAAAAAGAATCCGACTTCTTTGTCCATTTTGGTCGCGTGGAACGGGGAACCCTAAACCTAGGGGATACCGTTACCGCCCAAATTGACCGCGCTTGTCGCCGTCGCGCCCAAGCTAATCATACGGCTACCCATTTATTACAAGCGGCGCTGAAAAAGATTGTTGATCCGTCTATTTCCCAAGCGGGTTCTTTAGTCGCCTTTGATCGGCTGCGGTTTGACTTCAATTGTTCCCGTTCCCTGACAGCAGAGGAATTGGTACAAATTGAGGAGCAAATTAATACCTGGATAGCTGAGGCACACGGCGCAGATGTGGCAATAATGCCCCTGACAGACGCCAAGGCAAAAGGTGCGATCGCGATGTTTGGCGAAAAGTACGCTTCGGAGGTACGAGTGATTGATTTCCCCGGTGTTTCTATGGAACTCTGTGGCGGAACTCATGTGAATAATACCGCTGAAATTGGTGTGTTTAAAATTGTCTCTGAAACGGGCGTCGCGTCTGGGATTCGGCGTATCGAAGCCGTAGCAGGTCCTGCGGTATTGGATTATTTGAATCTGCGGGATAAAGTGGTCAAAGAATTAGGCGATCGCTTTAAGGCAAAACCCGAAGAAATCCCTGATCGAATTACCAATCTCCAGAACGAACTCAAAGCCTCTCAGAAAGAATTAGACGCCGTGAAACAAGAATTGGCATTAGCCAAATCGGATCAGGTATTGAGTCAAGCTGAATCCGTGGGTGAGTTCAAAGTTTTAGTGGCAAATCTGGGAGACATTGAACCCGACGCCCTGAAAACCGCAGCGGAACGACTCCAACAGAAACTGGGAGACAGTGCGGTTGTTTTAGGTTCGGTTCCCACAGAAGGAAAAGTTAGTTTAGTGGCGGCGTTTAGTGCCAAAGTTCACAAAGACAAGCAACTACAAGCTGGTAAATTTATTGGTGGAATTGCCAAACTTTGCGGCGGTGGCGGTGGGGGACGCCCCAATTTAGCCCAAGCTGGGGGACGAGATTCCAGTAAGCTACCGGAAGCCTTGGATACGGCAAAACGCCAATTAATTGAACAGTTGCAATAATTTTGTGTAGTCATATCCCCGAAGTCTTAGATGCGTCGGGGATTTCCTTTTCAATGCTGTTGGGTATTACGATTAGTGAACGTGACTTTGCTTGAGGAAACAATTGATGCGTTGACCTTTCTCAAACGCGAAATACGGGTCTATAGGCTGGCACATTTTTCCATTATAAAAATTATCCCCCAAAACCGAAACCTTGTCAAGCGATCACACCGCTCATCTTGGCTACAGATGAAACTGTCAGTTGTCCAACAAAAGTCACTCAACTGACTGACATGATAGACGCGATTGAGCCAATAAGATTTTGACGTTCTAACTCAGAAGCAATAAATGGAGCAACCTCTTGCAAAAACTCAAAAGGAAATTTATTCTCACAATATTTCATCAGCCAATAAAATCTAGAATTTATAGTTTCCTCTTTATTTAACTGTAAACGCTGAATAGTACTCTCAACTTTACTTCTAATCGATGGTTCTAGATTTAAACCCGGTTTGATGATCAAAGAAGGAAAATTTAAGGTAAACCATCTATACTGAATCTGGAAGGGGTCTAAAACATCTTGAAAGTCTTTCTTTCTGGCATTCATCTTTAAACAGGAAAGGCGGAAATTGCTCCACTCGTAGGCTAACTCCGGTTTAAAGGCTTTTGGAATAAAATGATCAACGGTGGGACTTCCTTCAGTTTCGGGAATCCATTGGGCAGAGTAAGCACAAACGCCGTTATAAGCTTTATAGAGATCCTTCAGAGAATTTCTCCAATATTCCCGATTGTCCCAATTTTTTGGGCAAGGGACTTGTTGTAAGAAATTCCTCCCTTTTGCTCTAACTTTGCGTTCAAAATCTATGGGTTCAGGTTTTTCTTGAACAGGAATCACAACGATGCTCCATGTTGTCTTGCAAAAAATAGCCACCGAGACCAGAATTCATCATCCTCGGCTAAGTATTTTCTCAGTTTATCTGAAACCTTCTGTACATCCTGTGAACTCGGATTCTCAGCTTCTTGTAGTGCTTTTGCGGCTTGTATAACCTGCTCTCCTTCAATAGAACGAGGTTGTCTAAGACCAAAAACATCTGATGTAAGCCAAGCATCAATGCGCCCTTGACGGATGAAAGGTAATTGAACCAAATCTACTTCGTTAGTATTTAAGCCACTCTTGGCAAGATCTAGACGGAATAACTTATCTAATTTTTCATCGAATCTCGATTCCACAGATGCCATAATCATGGGAGAGTGGGTAGCAACCATCAGTTGCACTTGTAAGTCAGTAGCTAAATCTTCCCTAACATCCAATAAAGCTGATAAAATCACCCTTTGCCATTGCGGATGGAGGTGAGCTTCTAACTCATCAATTAAAATCACCATCTTTTTCTGTGGTTTTTTGCGAATCAGCTTGGATTGAATTTTATGTTCTTCCCATGCCCAGATAATTAGGTAGGCAAGTGTGATGACACGACGAACACCTGCTGAAGTATAAACGATAGGAACCGTGCCATAAGAATGCTCAATCGTTGGTATAGATCTAACATCGTAAGGAATTCTGACAGGTTCTCCTGGTTTGAAAATTCCCAAATCACTTTGTAAGGGGGGAGATAATCGTTTTAGCACTTTTTCAAGCGTATTGAATGGAGAATTTTGAGGTCTACTTTGCCATTGAATCCAATCTTGAAGTAAACCATTTATAAATGTAGTTTTTCGACCTCCAACTTCAATATCGCGCCCACCCCAAACTTCATCTTTAGTAAAAACAAATGGACGTGGAGTTGTATCACTATCTCCAAGTTCTTGAATCGCTAGATATTCTTTAGCTGGGTCCCACACTGCAAAAGAGCCATCGACTTTCGCATACACGAGTAGACCAGGAATAGTAGGTCGCTTCTTAGGCGGTTTCCAGCTTTGAGTTTGCCAATCGTAAGAGACTCTTATAGTTTCGGACTCAAAATCTCCAGAGATTTTAAATCCTATGACGGGTTTGTTTTTTTTAGCATTTGGCGTTGGCGTAGGATATGCCTGCAATCCTGCCCATTTACCCGTTAAAGCCCACCACGCACAATCAAGCAGAAACGTTTTTCCTAGACCATTGTCTCCAGTGATCAACGAAAGCCTTTTGCCGGGTTGAAAGATTAATCGTTTCGCTGGTCCTACTCCTTGGATTTCTAAAAGGTGTAGCGTTCCACCTTCTTCTGGATCAGAGTCAGGTGGTTTACCAATAATCACCTGTAAATCTCTTGAAGATATTTTTTTATCTTGAAACAGCTTATCTAGTACAGTATCGTCAGGGATAGAAGCATCAAAAAGTAACTCTTTCTCATTATCTGTGATAAAAAAATCTGCAAAGAAAATATCAACGATATCTTTAGCTGTTGCATCTGAAGACCATTTTTTTTCTCTATATAACCATACAGCTAAATGAAAAGTTGGAATTAAACCCTCTCTTGTTCGAGTTAAATGTTCGTGAAGCACTTGTACATAATTCGATTGCCATCCCCAGATATTAGTATTTTTATCATGAATAAATGCATTAGATAAATCCCCTCTTGTCCTTGTACTCTGAGAGCCTGAGCTAGCATAATTTGGTGAAAGCCAACGATTGCTTGGATTAGAAGTTTTGAAGACTTGGTAAGGGTGTTTAGACGTTGGTTCCGGTTTGAAGTATTCATTGAGGAACTCCGTCTCCCTTGCATTGATGGAAAATTGAATGGTATCACCAACTGGTAAATGAGCTTTTTTACACACTAGAAATGTGATCCCATAAAAGGGATGAAGAGACTTGAGAGGCTCAAGAGATTTTTTGATTTGTTTTACTGTGAGAAACATATAGCCCTCAGAGACCACATAACATACTAACCATGTAACTACAAAACTCAGGGTTTAAATCTATTCCAGTAGCAGATATTCCTGATTGTAGCGCTACTCTCAGAGTGGTTCCACCTCCAGCAAATGGATCTAGCACAATCCCATCTGCTGGACATCCAATATCAAGACATCTTTGCACTAACTCATCAGGGAATGGTGCCGTGTAGATGCCATTAGTTGGTTTAGGACGTGCAGCAATTGTCCACATATCTTCCTCTTCTTCTTTTTCAAGCATTGAACGATTGAAATAATAACGTCTATTTTTAGCAAACATAAAAACATATTCATAGCTACGTCGAGGTCTATCTTTAACGGATTCAGGAAGACAATGTTTTCGATGCCAAATAATAGGACTGCGTAGAACCCAACCTCGCATTGTCATTTCAATAGCAACCCGCCAAGGCATCCCAATAATTGTTTTGGGTTGCAGCCCAATTCCTAAACCACCGCTTTTATCAACCGCTCTTAAACCAAATCGACGTTTACTGCTTTTGCGATCCCTTCCTTGAGATTTTCCTTTACCTGAATAATAGGTATCACCTAAGTTGAGGAAAAGGACACCATCATCCTTCAGTACCCGCTTTACTTCATCCATGACAGAGGCAATGGCACTGACATAGCCTTCAACGCTTGTCTCTTGTCCAATTTGTTCCTCAACCCCATAATCACGTAACCAGTAGTACGGAGGAGATGTGATCACACAATTAAAATGATTACTTGGCAAATCCAATAGAACCGAGTGAGCGTCTCCTTGAAAAACACTCCATAAAATTCCATTTTTTGTTACATTACTCCATTTATCTAACCAAGGCATAAGGTAAAAATTATAGCCTAGCCTGATTAGTATAGTCAAGTTTACCTCGCGAATCAAAGTGAAAGCAAAATACTATAGGCGACTTGATGCCCTTAGCGATCGCAGATGTTTGAGCCGGACAGCAATCGCCCCATCAAAGCCAGACAAATCGGTTCTTCTGTACGGAAGCCCCGAACTTTTGCGATCCGCTCAAACTAAACTTCAGCAACTTCAGCCGTAAAAACTCATTTGTCCTTTGTCAGGATTTGAGGCTAATGTACAAGTTTAACATTGTCACGTTAAACTGCCTTTGATTGAAACCCAAAGCGCGAGTGCTTGGCAGGTGTCGGGGCTTATCCCAGTAAAATAATTGAACGAACCTCTAACGATGCGATCGCCTTGAAGCCAATTAAATTCTTACACCCTTTCCCCAAGCGACTCCTGGGATTCCTACTTACGTTTTTTCTCCTCCTCATCCCCCTCCCCGCCTTCGCCGCCACTCCAGAACGTCAACCGTTAACCCTGGAACTCCTAGAAGAACGCCTAGAATCCCCGATTCAAAGCGAAGGCATTTCTACGATTGATCTGCGCCAGTTTGTTATTGATTTAACCAACGAGAATACAGACTTTCGGGATCATTTTTACCAACACCTGCAAAGCAAGCTGACTCGTTCTCAAACTCCTCTCGCTTTAGACTTGAGTGAATCCTTGATTCAAGGAGAGTTTACGGCTAGCAAATTAGGCTTGCAAACCGCCCTCTCCCAAGCCACGTTGCCTTCCCTGTTAACTGACCAGGAACAAGAAAAATTAGCAAAAGATTCTCGCTTCATCACCGAATCCAGTGACCAAGTTCCCTCGGTTACAGTCTTTCGGGGGACTCTCAAGCTGAATCAAACTCGTCTAAGCGGTGCAATTAATTTCGCCAATACCTTCTTTCTGCAACGCTTAGAAGTCTCTGAGGCTGTGTTTATCCAGGAAGTCGATTGGTCAGGGAGTAGTTTTAGCCAATCTGTTGATTTTAGTAACACTACGTTTGGTCGAGATATTAACTTCAGCGGTGATACCTTCTTTGATAAGGCTGGGTTTACTCAGGTGGAGTTTAAAGGTATAGCCAATTTTAGTCGGTCTACGTTTCATGGGAATGGGAATTTTAGTCAGGCAGAATTTGTCCAGCTTGCCAATTTTACCGGAAGCCAATGGCTAGAAGATGCCGATTTTTCCCAAGTGATTTGGCGCGATCGCACGTTGTTGAGTAAGAGTCGGTTTACTCAGTCGTTGTTACTCACCGAGGCGACGTGGGAAAAATCCACTAGCTTCCGGGGAAGCCAGTTCCAGCAACCGATTTTAATGCGGGATGCGAGTCTACTTGACCAAATGGATTTTAGTAATACCCGCTTTTCTCCCAATGCTTATGTTAAAGTCGCTGGGATGACCTTTGACTCAGACGAAGCTAAAATTTTTGGTGATGCGGGTCATGTGGGACAAATCCTATCCGTTCCCAAACTCGAAGGAAATGAAGATGTACTGCGAAATTTAGTCCGCAACTTTCGCGAACAAGAACAAATTCCTGATGCGAATTCCTTAGATTATCTTCGGGAACGATTGCGACGGGAACAACTGTGGGGACGTTTACTGGGTAGCATTCTCCAATTAATGGGTCGCGAGGATATCAATCTGCGATCGCGCCATTGGCTAATCGATGGGTTACACTGGGCGGGATTGAGTTTACTGCTGCTATTAAGTGCCGATGGTACCAGTTTTGGCTTAGTTTTCGGCGTGGGAATGATCGCGATCGCCTATTTTGGGTTGCTGTTTTGGTTGCTTGACCGTTGGCGGCGACGTTACCCTAAACCGATTCTACCCACCTCTCTAGAAACAGTGTACATGGTGGGGAGTGGGGCAGCGGCTACTGTGGGCGGTGCGATCGCGATTTTTCAAACCAGTGAACAACCCTGGCTGACGCTATTGTGTTTGGCGGGACTTCTGTTTCCGATACCCCTATTGCTGGTGTGGCAACTGTATCGGCAAGGGCGTTATCATGATATGCTCAATGTCACCTATTTTGTCGAAGATGGGGGGATGCGGCAATTACGCCTCCTGATTGGACGCCTCCCGGTTATGCCTCGATTTGGCTTTTTCCGCGATCGCTATATGCCGATTCTTTGGGATCGTCGCTGGAATTGGCTGAATTATTATGACTTTAGTTTTAATAATTTGCTTAAGTTTGGATTTAATGATATTCGCCTGAGAGAGGAACATGTTCCCGGTATTATTAGTACATTGGCGTGGTATCAGTGGGGTTTAGGTCTTGCTTATATTGCCCTGTTATTATGGACACTTTCTCGGACTATTCCTGGGCTGAATTTACTGATTTATTTGAAATAATAACACTGATTTCAGACCTTACATAAACGTAGCTTGCTTCTCGCGATATCGAGTATGACGAATGAAAAATGACAAATGACAAATGACGAATGACGAATGACGAATGACAAATGACGAATGACAAATATAAGATTATTTTTTTTCTTGTAAGCGTCTCACCAACTCATCAAACGGTTGCCAATTATCGTCGCGATCAATAGCTGCCCAAACCTCTTCAATAACAGGTCGTAGCAATGCAGTTTTCGGATTCTTCTCCTGTAACCGATCAGCCATTTTCGCCAACTCATCCGTTGACAAATCCTGCAAAATATGATGATATAATTCGCGCCAATTGGCTAACAACACTTGCTGTTCAGCCGACTGGCAAAACGAGACCTGATCAAAAATTTGTGAGACATCATCGCGCCAACTAGGGTGAAACTGCTGGGTTAATTCGGTGAAGAAAGCATGATATCCTACCTGAGTTTCCTTTAACAACTCAATCGTCCTCCTCAATAACTCATTCCCTTGGGGTTCATTCACTTGCTCAAATCCCAGCTTATTTAGCATCAACTGCCGATAAGCCTGATAATAGTGTTCCTCATAAGCCGCTAACCCAGCTTCCATATCAGCAACCGGAATCACCATGCCTAACGGTTGCTGTAACATTTCCAAATTCAACCGACAAATGCTCGGTTGATTGCCATAACAATAGCGTCCGTAATAGTCGAAATACGCTGCTGTAAACACAGGATTATAGGTGGGGATAAACGCATAAGGACCATAATCAAAACTTTCCCCCGTAATTGACATATTATCGGTATTTAAAACAGCATGACAAAAGCCTGCTGCCATCCATTGAGCCACTAACTCTGCCACTCGTTTGACTAACTCGGCGTAAAATTGGCGATATTGCTCAACTCTATCCTGCTGTTGCAACAGATGCGGGTAATAATAATCAATGACATGATCGAGCAGCATTTTAATTAAATCCCGACGCTTAAAATAGCGCAACCGTTCAAACGTGCCAAACCGGATATGAGAACGACTCATCCGTACCATCACCGATGAACGAGTGGGCGACGGTTCATCCCCTCGCCACAAATGTTCCCCGGTTTCAATCAAACTTAAACAGCGAGAGGTACGCACACCCAAACCATGCAACGCTTCCGCCGCCAGGACTTCCCGTACTCCACCTTTGAGGGTCAATCGACCATCCGCACCCCTAGAATAGGGAGTTGTCCCGGAACCTTTCGTGCCAAAATCATACAGTTCGCCATCAGTTCCCCGCACCTGACCAAAGAGAAACCCGCGACCATCTCCTAATCTGGAATTATATTCGCCAAACTGATACCCGTGATAGCGTAGTGCTAAAAAGGGTCGTATGCCGACAAACTGACCAAACGCCTGGATAAAATCCGCATCTGTCACCCTTTGCGGGTCTAACCCTAAAATTGGCAGCAGTTGGTCATTACGGAACCGCAGGTGATGACAAGGGAATTCAGCGGCGGCGACTTCATCAAAATAGTCATAGCCGAGGGATTCTAAGGCTCTTTCGTATTCCAGGGAGAGAAACATATTGATATTGGTTATGGAGCATTGGTCATTTTTCTATACTAAATGTAAGGAGTTACTCCAGCCTTGTCTTCTTAGCCTTCCAGGTTCTGCCTAGGAAGGGGGAACCAAGACTAATTACTGTTGAACTACACCCGGAATGAACCATGCCTGATTCAATCATGTACCAAGAGGATGCTTATGTTGTTCTGGAAACGAATCAACCGGAGCAATTTCTCACACCTGAGGAGTTACTGGAAAAACTCAAAGCTATTTTAGCAACACGGCAGGATAATCTACCCCGTGATTTACAGCAATTTTCTTCTGTGGAGGAGCAAGCCAAGTATTTGATGGAAACCTCCTGTGACTTGGATATGGAACCTGGAGAATATTTGCAATGGTATATCGTGCGGCTAGAAAAGCCGTAGTCAAAAAAGGACTCCTGACGTTTAATGTCTGGAGTTGCTTTAAAATTTACTTTTTTAAATTAAACTCTAAAACCCTCATTTTTTTTGGAATATAAACGACATAAATAGTCATTTATTTGCCTTTATGTGGTTTAGAATTCCCCAAATAAATGCCTTTCCTAGTCCTATAATCTATCTGTAGGTATATTATTAAAGTAACAATTTCGTTTTAACCTAGAGAAAATGGTTCAAGTTTTTATGGCAATTTAGTCAAAGGATTTATTGACTAAGAAATCGGTAAATCCCTGTAAACCCGCCCTATCCTACTGATCATGAATCAGCTAAACATTGCTATAACTGCCATCGCCGCACTGGTTGTGGCTGTGGGGCTACTGTCTAAACCACTGCGGCGGATGTATTTTTCCGACTCGACTATTGCGCTGCTGTTGGGTATTCTGATGAGTCCACATATTCTGGGGTGGCTTGATATAACAGGCTGGTGGGGCAATAAAGAACTTTTGATTGAGGAAGCCGCCCGTTTAACCCTTGCTATTGGTTTAATGGGCGTCGCCCTACGCATACCCAAAGGATATGTTCCCCGACACTGGAAGTCTTTAGCCGTGGTACTGGGGCTAGTCATGCCCTTGATGTGGTTGAGTAGTGGTTTACTTGTATGGTGGTTATTGGGTCTGCCTTTTGGGGTAGCGATGTTAATTGGGGCAGTGATAACACCGACTGATCCGGTTGTCTCTACGGATATTGTTACGGGGATCATTGCTGAGGAAAATATTCCCGGACGCCTACGTCACCTCATCTCCAGTGAATCGGGGTTGAATGATGGGCTAGCGTATCCGATAGTTTATCTGCCTATTCTACTCCTGACGCGATCGCCAGGAGAAGCTCTTTCCCATTGGGTGCTGCACACCCTACTTTGGGAAATCGGTGTCGCTATTGTGGTGGCTGTATTGTTGGGCTATACTGCGGGTCGATTATTAGTCTGGTCTGAAAAGAAGGACTTAATTGAGAAAAAGTCGATTCTCGCTTATACAGTTGCCCTTTCTCTTCTAGCATTGGGGGCAGCAAAGTTACTGGGTAGCGATGGTATTCTAGCTGTTTTTATAACCGGATTAGTCTTTGATGGACTCGTGGATACTCAGCAAAGAACTCAGGAAGAGCGAATCCAAGAAGCTGTGGATCGCTTCTTTACTCTACCTATTTTTCTGTTATTGGGTTTGGTCATGCCCTGGCAAGACTGGCTACAACTGAGCTGGAAAGGCTTACTGCTAGTGGTAGCCGTCTTGTTCTTGCGCCGCCTCCCCGCAATCCTGGCGCTCAGTCCTTTGATTAAGCGCCTGCACGGTGTCTCAGATTCTCTGTTCGTGGGTTGGTTTGGTCCCATTGGCGTTGCGGCTCTTTACTATTCTCATCTGGCGCTGCGCCTCACGGGTAATCACCAGGTTTGGGTGGTTAGCAGCTTGCTAATTTTTGCCTCTATCCTTGCCCATAGTATTAGTGCCACGCCTTTGAGCCAACTCTACAGCTCTAAACATCAGAATCGCCAAACCTCTGAGGCTCACTAAGTAGGGGCTGCTGAATAAGTGGTGAGGTGAGGGGGAGATGGGGAAGATGGGGAAGCCATGTAGAGACGTGCCATGGCACGTCTGGAAGGTGTTCCACAAGAACATACAAAAGTTAAGGTGCAGCAATCAACGCCACATCAACCTGGTCTTCTTCAGGTTGGCTCAATTCAACTCGGATATTCGGACCAAAGAATTTTTCTATTTTTTCCCGCTTTTGTTCCCATGTTTCAAAGGGAATCAGCGGCGAGTAAAATTCCAGTACTAACGTGTAAGCACCATCCACTACAGTTTCTCGTAAACTATTGAGGTCTGGTCGTTCCTCATCGCTAGGTGATAGACCCAAACTTTCCAGGGAGCTATCGAGGTGAGCGTCTTGACCGTAACGATAACGCATCACATCTTGGCGAATTTGGTTTTGAATGGGAGTAGCTGTCTGCTGTCGCTGTTGCAACACGTCCGGTGGTGTGGGTTGACTTAAAGGTACAGGCTTGAGTTCGGCGGCTTTCAGGGCAAAACCGCCCAGTAAGATGGGGACGCCGTAGAAAAATCCCACTAAATTTAAGGTCGCGTTCTCGGTGGCATAAGCCACAAAGCCGATGATGGTCAGTACTCCCCCAACCCACAATCCTACTGTTCCCAAGGAAATTTTGCGTAACATCTTAATTTAACTATCTACACAACAATCACTTTAGCTTTATTATCGGGTCAAGGGGTGGCATGGGAAATGATCGGGTGCAGAACATCCATGTTTTAGCTCTTGGATCTTGTGGATCTTGCCTGAATTGCTCTAGGGGAGCAAAGGCAAAAGCGTCAACGTCGTATTGTCTTCGTTATACTAGGCAAATTCGCTCTCTCGTAGCGCGATCGCTGTGTCGGCAGAAGCCCTGCCTTCTCTGTAGCATGGTATGTAAACAGTTTTTATAAGCCCAGTTTTGTTTAGTCTGCCGTTGTCTCTATTGCAGCATTTTTTAAAATGATTCAAGAAAAAAAGCAACAAGCATCCTCAAACAAGCACCGTTTTCGCGATCAGCTTGATTCGTTAAAGCGTGAGGATGAAACCCTAAATAATATTCTGGCTGTTGATGTTTGGGCGTTGGCAAAAACCATGGATGAATTTTATCCCGGCTTTTGGTCAGCGTTTATGAAAAATCGAGAAAAGGCATTAAAGCGATTTATTGCTGAAGTGATTAAAAATAAACCAACTAAATCCAAACGTCCTCCTTTCCTCAGCTAGGATACCAGTTCAGTAATTAAATCATCAACTGAAATCCTGGAAACTTATTCCTTGCTTATGGGAAGGATAAAACAACAGCATGCTACTATTTAGTTATGGCAGATGTACGACCCAGGAAATCGGTCTATTGTTTGGGTGTACCTCTCCACAGATCGTTGATATGCCTGGGTTGAGGGAACGCCTCAACTTATATCATTGTTGGTTTGCCAATTAGAGAAATAGCGAAACTAAAGGATAGGAATTATGGACTCACAAGCCATGCGAGAGCGCATAACTGTCATTGAGAGCAAGCGAGAGTTTCTCGTCAAACTGTTGGAGGAACCAAATTTAGGTACTCTGAGAATCGATGTTAATCAAGCCCTCGAAGAACTAGACGATTTAATTGAGGAATTCAAGCGAACATTTCCTGAATCAAGCGGTAATCTTTAACCAATTATTTGGCTCGCAAAGCTACCTGTAACAATTATGGTCTGACTTTACTTACTCTTGTTTAAAAGTAGGCGAGCAAGATGCTCGCACTACTTTTTAAGATTGGAAGGAGTTGCTCAAATTAATAAGCATCCTGCAATTCATAGAAGTCAGGCGAGATATAATCCTTCCGCAGGGGCCAGCCTACCCAATCTTCCGGCATCAAAATCCGCTTCAAGTTGGGGTGTCCTTCATAGACAATGCCGAACATATCGTAGGTTTCCCGTTCTTGCCAGTCAGCACTCTTCCAAATCCAATAGACAGATGGCACGCTGGGATTCTCTCGTGGTAGAAATACCTTCACCCGGACTTCTTCAGGTTGCTCAGCATCATCGCTGATCTTAATTAAATGGTAGAAGCTGACCAACTCTTCGCCAGGACCGACATCATAACCCCCTTGACATTGCAGGTAGTTAAACCCATAAGCATACAGAGCCGTGGCAACGGGAATCAAGACCTCGGGTTGTACCTTAATCACCTCAATTCCCAGGTGATCCGGTTCCATTAACTCGGTTTCAAAGCCGTTTTCCTTCAGCCAGCCGTGGACTTCTCCTGTCTCAGCGAGTGGGGATTCTTCCGTATTTTCTTGGGTCTGTTCTTTGGACTCTTCTTCAGCCACGATTGACCTCCTGCTGTTGAGAAGACTTCAGTGCGGGGGGTACAGGCATTCCCATCGCTTCGGTTAACTCCTTCGGTGGAGTGTGGCGATTTTCAGACCGCAAGTATTGACCTGTGAGAATATCGGGTACAACCTTCATGCTATGAGTGGTGCTGTAATAGCGGTGGGTTGGACTCAGAGTTGCCCGTTCCTGGATAGACTCATTTGCCACCTTCTTACGAAGTTTAACGATCGCATCCATAATTGCTTCGGGACGAGGTGGACAGCCAGGAATATAAACATCCACAGGAATCAACTTATCCACACCCCGCACGGCGGTTGTCGAATCGACGCTGAACATCCCCCCGGTAATTGTACAAGCCCCCATTGCCATCGCATATTTGGGTTCCGGCATTTGCTCATACAGACGCACCAACGCCGGTGCCATTTTCATCGTGATTGTACCAGCAGTAATAATCAAATCCGCTTGTCGGGGACTCGAACGCGGCACTAATCCGAATCGGTCAAAGTCGAACCGAGACCCAATCATCGCCGCAAATTCAATGAAACAGCAGGCGGTGCCATACATCATGGGCCACAGGCTGGACAGCCTAGCCCAGTTATAGAGGTCGTCTACTGTCGTCAAAATGACGTTTTCTGAGAGGTCTTGCGTGACCTGAGGACGACTGATGGGATTGAGAATTTTTTCTTTGGGTTGCGGCTTTTGGGGTGCCGCGTTTGCTGTATCTGTATTCATCCAAATATTCGCGACTGGATACCTCATCCATAGATAGTATGGGCAGTTAGAAAGCCGCGCCTCCTAGGTAAAGTACAAAAATCTCTAAACCCCTACCGCCTTGGATTTACTCGCCGACGTTCGGCATATTGCCCTTGCCTGTCGCCTGGGTAGTTACTTTCCTCGTGCTTTTAACCTGTACGGATATGGGTTGTTTGATTGGGCTTGCGCCCCTCCCTGTCGGGGTAACGTTAGCTTCGCCAAAGTTATGTCTCGGTACTTTCTCCAACACACTGGCTTTTCCCTATAACCTGTTTAATGCTGGAGTTGTAGAGCTACAGACTAGCTACGCATCTGTAGGTACGAACTTTAACACTTAGACATAACGTAGTTCAAGGCAGAACTTAGGCTGGTAAACATAGGCTTTTGGAAAGCCTCTTCCATGCCTAACCATGGACGGGGTAGTTTACGACCATTCTAAAGCTCCTTTGCGCCAAGCGTAAACGAGGGCAACGACGAGAATTGCAATAAAGATGAGTGCTTCGATAAACGCTAGTAGTCCTAGCTGATTGAATGCCACTGCCCAGGGATAGAGAAACACGGTCTCTACATCGAAAATCACAAAGACCAGGGCAAACATATAGTACCGGATATTGAACTGAATCCAAGCGCCCCCAATCGGTTCCATGCCAGATTCGTAGGTCGTCCGGCGTTCGGGGTCACGGATGCTGGGTCGCAGCAGCTTTGAGGCTGCTAGTGCGAGGACGGGGACTAAACTGCTTGCCAGTAAGAACCCTAGGAAATATTCGTAGCCGCTAAGAACAAACACAATAGGTAAGTGTCCCTAAATCTTGTCGTTATTACTTCTTTACATTCTTTTACCCATTATAAGGGTCGTTGGTTGTCTGCAAATTGAAGCAGGTCAAGTTTTTCCGAGACGATAAGATTTCCGCGATCGCGCTTATGGTGTGTATAGATCAAACACACATCTGAGATTCCCCCTGTAGGGGCGACCCGCTTGCCTCAATGAACACCTGTATCCACTCAATTAGATCGGGTCGCCCTATACTCAATTGGCAGATACGATAATTAGATCCCCGACTTCTTCAAGAAGTCGGGGATCTGGTCGTTATCCAGCAATTATGTCAAACCAACTGGTTATAGTTCAGATAAGCCCGAATCACCTGACTATTAACTGACGGACAGACAATATTCGTTCCGGCTAAACCCGCTAACGTATTCTGGGAATCAAACGCCTGAGAGACTAAAGCCGCTGTTTCCAGATAGGGGCGTTGGCTTTCACCAACCCATTGAGTAAACAGGAACACCAATGGACTCAACGCATTGTCAGGCTGGGAACTGGCAACCTGAACCAGCTTATCTTGCCAGGTAGAATAATCCATCCATTCAATTGGATGACCAATAGCCCGAATTTCGTCCACGAGTTGCTGTAAGGATACCATCTCCGGACTAACCAAGTGAAACGATTGACCGAATAAATCCGGTTGCTGGGACAGATGGGCGATCGCTTGGGACACATAGTCTACAGGAGTCAAACTGAGATTTAAGTCCAACTCCGGCGCACTTCCCAATTGAATCAACCCTTTAATTAATCGGTCAATTAGATCCCCCTGTTGAGACGCCCCGGTTTGGCTATGTCCGGTAATCATACCCGGTCGGTAAATCGACGCCGGAATCCCCCGTGCGTGTGCCTGTTTAACTAACTTCTCACCCACCCATTTACTTTGAGCATAACCATCAGACAGGTCATCCCCTGATTCCAAGCTATCCTGTTCTAAAATCACCGACATCTGAGCATAGCGCGGCGATTGAAACACATCCAGCGTTGAGACAAAGTGAACGGGTTTGACCTTGGTTTTACTGGCTAATTTGAGAATTTCCTGAGTTCCCAGGACATTTGCCGATCGCAAGGCGCTGTAGGGATAAATTAAGTTGACAAACGCCCCATTGTGATAGATACAGTCAATCTCGCGAGTTAACGCTTCGTACTGCGACTCTGATAGTCCCAACCTCGGTTGAGCTAAATCACCCAACACCGGGACAACCCGCGACTCCAACTTATCTGATGAAAGTAAATAGCGGTTGAAACTCGCGGCAATTTTTTGCTGACCCGCCTCCAGCGTTTTGGCACGGACTAAGCAATAGACGGTAGCATTCGTATGCTGGAGTAATTCCCGCAATAAAAACGCTCCCAGAAAACCTGACGCGCCTGTAATCAAAATCTTTTCCGGTGCAGTGTCTGGCTGACGATAGGGCTTTTCTGGATAAATCGTCTCATCCAAAACCGCATCGTTGGCTAAATTCGTGACCGCGATTGTACCCGTCACCGTTGTCCCATCCCCTTCCGGTTGAGACGGATCAGCGTTAGTCTTGGCGGTAATCGTTTGAGCCAGTTCCGCTACAGTCGGCGCTTCAAACAGAGCAAACAACGGTAACTCCACCTGGAATTGTTCTCGCACCTGCGATAACAGTTGCGCTGTCAGCAGCGAATGTCCCCCTAGTTCAAAGAAGTTGTCATACACACCCACACGCTCAACATCGAGTACAGTTGCCCAGATTTGGGCTAACTCCTGTTCAACAGGTGTGCGCGGTGCGACGAAGGTATCCTGAGCCACCTGTTGCGCTTGGTTGGGGTCAGGTAACGCCTTGCGATCGACTTTACGGTTGGGTGTTAGGGGCAGGCTATCTACTAACACAAAGGTTGAGGGCACCATATAAGTCGGTAGCTTATCACTCAGGAACGATCGCAACTGCGCCAGCGATAATCCTTGAGTTTTAACGATCAGCTCAATACTCTGATGGATTTGCTCCTGCTGGGTGGGTGTGGTCTCAAAAATCACCCCAGCGTTTTCCTCAACATGCCAAACCACAGTGCCTTGCAGCCACAAGGGATTGTCCACCCCTGGCAGTTGTACCCGCAAAAGTACAGGTTGATTGTTGTGCCAAAATGTCGGGGTGAGCGCCTTTAAGCTAATCCCATTGCGGCTGAAGTTTTGCGTGATCACTTCCACTTGTTGACCCGACTCAAATTCCGCCCGACCCTTGATCTGGAGGGGAATACGGGGTTCTGTCCGCAAATTGCCTAAGCTGCGATGGAGTTTCGCCTTCTGGCTGGTTGTAGTATCAAACTGGACGCCAACATAGTCTTCAAACTGCCAGACAATATGACCTTGCAACCATAACGGGGTTTCACCTCCGGGTAATTGTAATCGGAGTAATAGGCGCTGATCGATTTGCCAGGGATTAGCCGTTGTTGCCTTTAAGCAAATTCCCTCTTGGCTAATATTTTGCGTTATCACCTGGACTTTTTCACCCGATTCTAATTCCGCCAGACAATTAATCGTTAGCGGGGTGCGGGGTTCTTTGCGGCGTAAGTCATGAACGGCTAATCCCTGGGTTTGGGCAATGTGTTTGATACTCTGACGTAAACATGTCTGTTGGCTGGAGGTGGTGTCTAGGGAAACATCTACCCATTCCAGGGCTTTTGTAGCGATGGTTCCAGTAAGTTGAAGTTCATCGGGAACGCCAGGAAACTGGCAACGCAGCGTCAAGGATTGACCGTTTCGCCAGGAGGCGGGAGCATGAAGTAACCGAATACTATTGACCGAGAAATTGCTGGTGGTTAATTCAATTTCTGGATTTCCCTCACACGCTACCCAGCATTTTGTTTCTAGGGGAACATTTTCAACGTCTAAGTCACTGACGAGATAGGCAACTAAGCGCTTTTCGCCCGAACTGTCATCACGGGCGACAACCACCGCGTCTCGGATACCCGGATGTTGATAGAGGGCGGATTCAATCTCACCCAGTTCAATCCGAAAGCCGCGAATTTTCACCTGATGATCCAAGCGACCTAAGCATTCCAGAGTCCCATCGGGTAAGTACCGGGCTAAGTCTCCGGTGCGATAGAGACGGGCACCCGGTTCTGAACTAAAGGGATCGGGAATAAATCGTTCATCAGTTAAGTCAGGTCGGTTAAGATACCCTCGTGCTAAACCAACCCCACCAATCAGCAATTCTCCCGGTTCTTCTACTGGGACAAATTTAATCGGGTCAGATGAATTTTGCTCAGAATGAGCCAGATATATTTGGGTATTGGCAATGGGGCGACCAATGGGAATAGTCTTGTCCGCCGATTCTACCTGATGCACGGCTGACCAGATCGTGGTTTCCGTCGGTCCGTACATATTCCACAGGGAAGCACTGCGTTCTAAGAGTTGACGCGCCAATTCGCGGGACATGGGTTCCCCCCCACAAAGAATTTTAAGCTGGGGATTTCCCTGCCAACCTGCGGCTAATAACATCCGCCAAGTGGCGGGGGTGGCTTGCATGACGGTAGCCCCGGATTCTTGCAAAACCGGGATTAACTGAGTTGCATCAGCGGCGACATCTCGCGTGACTAAGACAATATCAGCACCAACGATTAAGGGTAAATACAGTTCCAATGCGGCAATGTCGAAGCAGATGGTGGTGACAGCCAGCAGGGTGTCTTTTGGAGTAAGTCCAGGGGCGATACTCATTGAGGTGAGGAAATTGACCACCCCACGATGCAGCACTTGGACGCCTTTGGGTTTCCCGGTTGAGCCGGAGGTATAGATGGTGTAGGCTAAGTTGTCAGGCGTGACACCACTGTCTAAATTCTCTGAACTATGTTGGGTAATGGTCTGTCGATCGCTATCTAAGCAAACCACTTGGGCTTGGGTGTCGGGTAATCTTATCAGTTGGTCTTGTTCGGTGACGATGACAGGGACTTGGGAATCCTCAATCATCAGGGCTAATCGTTCTTGAGGATAGGCGGGATCAAGGGGAACATAAGCACCTCCAGCTTTGAGAATCCCCAATAAACCCACGATCATATCGAGCGATCGCTCTAGACATATCCCCACCAGTACATCGGGTTTAACCTGTAGCGTTTGTAAGTAGTGGGCAACCTGGTTGGCGCGGCGGTTCAACTCCCGATAGGTTAGGGTTTGCCCGTCAAACCGAATCGCGATTTTGTCTGGTGTGCGACGCTCTGCTTGTTCAATTAATTGATGAATACAGTAATCGGCGGGATAGTAAGTTTGAGTTTGGTTTAACTGTTCAAGTCGCTGCTGTAATTCACGTTTTTTATTTGGTTCAGGAATACCGTAGAGTTGCTCAATTTCTAATGATGATTGAAAGGAACGATTCATCATAGTTTCCCTTGAAACAGGTTTACAGTGGTCTTTTTTAGGTTTAAGCTGTCCGGCATTTCAACCTTAATGTCAATAAGGGTGAAAGCCTTGTAGTGCGTTTAGCGAAGCCATGCCGCAGGCTTTGCATCTTGCTCGCTACTAATACCCAATTTAAATGCATAACAGCTTAGTTCGGTTCGGTGATGTGCCACTAAAAATATAGCTGTTCGCTATTTTTTTATTTGATACCGGGGGCAATTTTTTTAGTGTCACCTACTTATTCCCTTTTACCCAATTAGATTCAGCAATTTAGTTGAGAAATAAATTTAATAGTTATTCCTCAAAAATACGTTAAATCCGATAGAGAATATTTGATGCTCAAGGGGGATAAAACTCTAGTCAGAACCCCAATCAATATTGCTTTCGGTATGATAAGTCGGTGGACACAATTCAAGTTAACGGTTGAGAGTAGGGAACTCTTAACAGGGAACAGGGAACAGTAAGGGGTTGAGGGCGATTTACAAAGCTTAATACAGTAAAGTTTTTCTGCCATAGCGATACCAGAGGGATAGAGTATCGGTCACGATTGAGTTGGTCGGCTTTTGTCGCCCGTAAGACAAGCGTATGACTTGTATTTCATCTGTTCGTATAATATTCCAATTTCCTGCTCAGATCAACAAGATGATGGGAACTTTACGCAGTCTTTAAAAAAAATCATTTGACTTTAGACCAAAAAAGATGTAAATCACTACACAAACATTAAGAAGTAGGAGCAATTCATGAATTGCCCCTACAGATGGTTGTTCAACGGTAAAGCCTGGGTAAAACTTCAAAAAATTACTCGGCGAAACCCAACCACTAGGGGTTTGGTAACCAAATCCCTACTCCTGATACCCCGTTAATCCCAACGCCGTCGCTTCTTCCGGGGCTTGAGCCACCAGTCGATTGCTGCGGAACACTAAAAAATAGACACTTGCCACAATCAGCGCTACGCCAATCCCCCAAACACCGCCTCGGTAATCGGGTATAGAAATACAAGCAACTAGGGCAAATGTGGCTAAAGCCAAACCCACAAATGCTCCCGCTGTTCCCAATGGGCTTTCGTAGGGTTTCGGTAAATAGGGATTCCCTTTTAGCTTCATGTAGCTAACCATGACCAAAATATAGGAAATTAATGCCCCAAACACAGCCATATTCAAAATCACAGCATCGACAGCTTGAATACCAGTACTCACCAGTAGCACACAGATAAATCCAATCGTCGCCCCGGCAATTAATGCCCGATGGGGGGTATGACTTTTACTCGTGACTGATAACCAACGGGGTAAATACCCAGCACGGGATAGGGAGAAAATAATCCGTCCGTAGGCAAACATATTACCGTGGAGACTGGCAATTAAACCACAAATTAGCGCCAGTGCTGTGACAATAGTACTGGTTGCGCCGACGCCAAAATAAGCCTCTAACCCATCTTGCAGGGGAGCATCGGATTGCCCAATCGCCACCGCGCCCCCGCCAACACCGGAGTTAATCACTACGGTGAAAATTGACAGAATAATCAGGGTAAACATACCAGAAATCATTCCCGTTGGCATATTTCGAGGCACATTATCGGTTTCCTCCGCCGTCATCGGTAATTGTTCAATCGCCAGATACAACCAAATTGCAAAAGGAATCGCGCCAAACACTCCAAACCAGCCATTCGGTAACCAGGTTTCTGATTGTCCCGGTTCAGCCGGAATATTAAACAGCAGGTCAAAATTGAATTCACCTGAAACCAGCATACTCACATAAAAGATGCCTAATACTGTCATCGCGATGATGGTTAGCCAAAGACAGACTGTCACACTCAGTTCAAAACCTCGGATATTAATTGCCAAAAACACAGCGTAGGCAAATACCCAGATAAAAAAACTGGGCAGATTGGGAAATAAAGGCTTGAGGTAATTGCTTAAACTGAACACCAGCGCCGCATTAGCCAGGACATATTCAATCGTGACGGTAATCCCACAAATAAAGCCCCAAAACGGACCAAGGGCATAACGGGTGAACGAGTAGAATCCGCCCGCATGGGGGAGGACGGCTGAGAGTTCAGCACTGCTATAGACCAAACAGAGATACATAATTGCCATCAAGACAGCGGCAATACTGAACCCCCAGAATCCTCCGGCGGCTAAACCATAGTTCCAACCATAGAAATCACCTGAGATAACAGCACCAACCCCTAAACCCCATAAGAGTAAACTACCAGCATTTCCTTGAAGTTGTCGCCGTCTGATATAACCATTATTTACTGTTTCGTAAGCTGCAATACCTTGAGAATGTTGCATCGATAAACCTGATCCTCAACTGTTTACCTTGCACCCCAATAACCATTCATTCAGCTCAAACCGTTGGTCAATTAAGCTGACCAAATTTGACGGCATTTCCTAACCTCTTTTCCCCAGTTGAGAGGAAAAATGGATACCGCCTGTTCATTGCTGATTGCTAATTGCGAAGAACCAGGTCGCTTGCTTAAACAGAAGCAAATCTTATCTAGTTCCTTAACCGCATCATTTCATTCTTCGGGTAAACGTAATACAGATCCGGATTGACAGCAAAGCTAGTTTAAGTGTTGATATAGAGGTGTTTTCTGGGAAAAATAACTCAAAGTGTATTACGCAAATCCGGGACTTAGCTTGATACTTGTATGACAAAATAATTTTAGGCTGTCGAAGCGATTCATGCCATTTTTTTTAGCGTGTAACGAATAAACCACCTTAGCTAAGTAGTCGGACTTTCATTAAAGTTATAGCGCTACGCGCCAGGGAATAGGCAATAGGGAACGGGAAACAGTAGTGCTAGCGTCTCGCTCGCTACTTTGTATGGTTTTTATCTATCCAGGCTTTATTGATTGGGCGTTACGCTACCTTCGGGAACGCTCTCCTTACCCTAAAAGTTGACAACAATTCGTCGATAATTTGACACCCAAGGACAATTATGATAGAGCTAGTAAAATGTTATAATTTCCTAACAAAAAAACGCTTCTCTCTCTTGCATTTATTGTTAGAAGCGCTACAATTTTTGGTGACAGCAAGAAAATAGTCAACTCACACTAAGACAGAGAATCGATCATCCCACCTGAGTTGAGAGACAATTAACCCTAGTCCTGAAATCGATTAATGCTCAGGTGAGTCGTCTTCAAACTAACGAAATTCGGAAGATTTTTCCCCACGTTAACCAACGTTAGATTGGGGTATATCTTCAACGGAAAATATTGAGATAGTTGCATCATAGTGCAATAACCTTTGATCACCAAAACCCAAGGAGTTTAGGGAAAAATGGATTGCCGTACTATTCAATTTTGCGATCGTGCCGCTCAAATCGATTATGTCCAACTCCAGGCTCTGTTTCGCCTCAGTGCTTTCTGGGCAAAGGATCGCAGCATTGAAGACTGGAAAATCGCGATCGCCAATAGTGAACCTGTAATTACCGTATGGGATGACCAACGCCTGATTGGATTTGCTCGCGCCACCTCTGATGGGATTTACCGCGCCACGATTTGGGATGTTGTCATTCATCCTGACTATCGCGGCGTTGGCTTGGGACGCAAGCTCGTCGAAACCGTCCTTAGTCACCCCAAACTGTGTCGGGTTGAGCGAGTTTATTTAATGACCACTCATCAACAACGCTTCTACGAACGCATTGGGTTTGAATGTAACACCACAACCACAATGGTGCTATACAATCAACCGATCATGACTGCTCTGCCAACACCTGTTCGACCATCTCCGGAGTTGCTAGAGGCATAGTACATTGTAACCGGATACAAGTGTCTGTAACTGAATCGTCGCTTGGTTCTTTCCCAGGAATAGGTAATAGTTCCAAGCGTCCTTTCATCATCTCCACCAAGGTTTGCACCATCAACCAATTCATACCGGGTGAGGTTGTTGATGAGATTGTTTCCTGTTCCTCTGAGTCATTAGTGTCGGAGAGTAAATCAACGGCTTCACTCCAAATCGAGTTGGGACATTCTACATCAATCCAAATATTCACCATCTGGGGGTTGTCAGAATTGGCTGTAGAAACCTGAATAGTGCCTTCTTCCATTTGTACAATAGCGCTGTCCACCATTCCCACTAATACCTGACGAAAACGCCGGGGATCAGCTAAGACTTCTATTTCTGGGTCAGGGGAAATCACTTTCAGCCGCAGATTACGATTCCCGGCTTGCATGTGGGTGAGGACTTCGAGTTCTTCAAAGCATTGGCTCAATTGCAGGGGGCGAGTCTCTAGACGATTAGTACCGTGTTCCGTTTTGGCGACGGCAATCACCTCATCTAAAAGTTTTACCATCTTCTGCGCCGAGGTATGGGCTTGAGCCACGAATTCCTTAGCTTCTTCCGGTGAGTCACACAAATCGGACAAAATGAGCTGATGCATCCCCATCAAACTACTCAGGGGCGATCGCAGTTCGTGGGATGTCCGCGCCAAGAAGCCAGCTTTATACTGGCTCATTTCATGCGCCATTTGGTAAGCCAGTCGGGTTTGCTCGAGTTCCTGCTTCAGAGGCTGTAGTTCATCCTCTTTCACGGGTTCCGCCTTAGCTGGCTGGGATTCCTCGGGTTTTGACAGTTGCGGTTCTGGTATCGTTGAACCTTCTGGCTGTTTGCTGGAACGAGTAGCGCGGCTGACAACAAGTCCCATGACAATACCGACTACCAGATAGATCAGCTCCATGTTGCCCATATTTTTTCAAACTTTTCAACGTAATTCGCGGGACTCCCCATCCACAATCTTTTATTTGGCTGGGGTAGTAGACTAATGAATTCTATTTTTAGTTTTGCCATACCCGCTTTCAGCTCAAGCATAGCCCCTTTTCCCAAGAGTCATCACCCCTTAGACAGGGAACAGTCGAATGAGACAGCGCCTTGGCGCAAAATTTGCCATCCGTCTCCTGTCCATTTCACCACCGTAGAGGGTGCGCCTTGGGTATAGGGGTGACGCTCCTCTAATTCTTTGGATTCGGTGGGATGAAGCGTCAGCACCTCTGGAAACTCTGCCTCAATTTCTGGCATTGTATGTAAGGGAGGTTTCCCAGAGACGTTGGCGCTCGTCGTAGCTAAAGGACCCGTCTGGGACAAAATTGCGATCGCGACTCTAGAGTCGGGAACCCGCAAGCCAATTGTGGTCGGATCTGTGGGGTTCATCGCCGCCGGAACTTTATCCGAAGCGGGTAACACTAAGGTTAACGCTCCGGGCCAATAGTGCTTTGCCACTTGCTGCCAAATCTCTAATTCGGCGTCTGTCCCCTTGACATAAGACCAAAGTGATGATGGGAATGAACCCATTAAAATTAAGGGTTTGTTATTGCTTCGCTGCTTCAGCGTAAATATCAATTCTGCATAATCCGGTCGTACAGCGAGAGCGGGTATCGTGTCGGTGGGAAAGCTTACGACCTGACCAGAATTAGCGCCAGCCACTAGGGCAGACATGAAGACATGAGTCATATTGAGGTTATATAATACTCCAAGAGTTTCGGGGAAATACTTAATATTTTGCTGGAAGTTAAGGCAAAAGTCAAAATTTGCCATTCGTCATTCGTCATTCGTCATATCATGTTCTGACGATTTTTCTTAATTGCAATGTTTTCAAATCCATCGTTTTAGGCATTTTCTCGTCTGGGTATTTTACGGGATCTGATATCATTCGTCTGAACTTAATTAATTAGCTCCCCCTCACCACAACACTTATTCAGCAGCCCCTAATTAGTTCTGTCGATAAGCCAAAGCAAAACGGTCAATTCCGGCTAAATCGGGGATAATCTGAATCTGATAATAACGTCCCTGTTGATGCAACAACTGAGCCACTGTATCAGCTTGTCCTGCCATCATTTCTATTATCCAAACGCCCCCAGGACGCAGGTAATCGGGAGCCGTCCTAATCAGGTGGCGAATGCAGTCTAGACCATCAATTCCCCCGTCCAGTGCCATAAGCGGTTCGTGATCCCGGACTTCTGGCTGTAATTGTTGTAGCTCATCTCTGGGAATATAGGGAGGATTGGATACTAGACCACTCAATTGCCCTTTGAGTGATGCCAAGGGGGACAACCACGACCCTTGATAAAATTGAATTCTTGACTCAAATCCTAGCTGTTGAGCATTCAGTTGGGCAATAGCGAGAGCATCATGACTGTAATCAACAGCGTGAATTGCCGCATGAGGAAACGCCTCCGCTAATCCTAAGGCGATCGCACCACTCCCTGTCCCTAAATCTGCCCACTGTCCAGCATCAAGTTGGGGTGTTGCACTTTGTCCCGCCGCCCTAACTGCCAAATCGATTAAATACTCCGTTTCCGGTCGAGGAATCAGAACCACAGGCGACACCTTCAGCGAAAAACGTCGCCAAGGAGTGATCCCCACTAAATACTGTACAGGCAAGCGATCGCAAAGACGCCGCTGCCAGAGTTGAGTCAGCACTGGCAGCGGATAACGTAATTCGATGTGCGATCGCGCCTTAAACGACTCTAGGCGCAGCGATAGAGGGTCAAGTCCTGCGACCTCTTGAAGCAACCAATCGACTTCAGCGACAGGGATATCAGCCTCTACAGCCGACCGACGGGCGTCTTCTCGCCATAGCCAGAGGTTTTGACCCGATACTGCCACTGTCTTAGAGGATGGCTCTGGCGTTGTAGCCATGAGTAATTAACCTGATTCCCTTTAGCCTAATTTAGATCTATTGAGAAGAGGATTGACGCAAAAATTGCAAAGATTCTTGCGAAGGAATGAGTAGAATTTGCTCAAGTTGAGGGTTATCCTGAGTCTGCAATGTATTAATAATACCCTCTAGCGGCACAACCTGGATCTGAACACTCGAAGCCAGGTTAGGCTGTTGTTCCTTAAAGCGGTTGACCAAATTCTGTAACTGCTCTTTGTCAAAGAAAAAGGGAATGACTTGCTGACCCTCTTGTTGAATCGTTAAATACCCTCCTTGTTGACCTCCTTTTGCCACAAACAGAGGGACACCCCGAAATTCTTGTCCTTGAGGCAAAAGTTGCTGAGCGGACTGCACTTGCTGCTGCACTGGAATATAGGCAAAATCTAGACCATTCGGTTGGTTTTGGCTCTGTTGATCAAGTTGGTAGACTTCTGCTAACGATACAGGCACGACCCGGACTTGGTTACCCAACTCAGGCTTTTCCCGTTTCAATCGTTCCACAAAGGCTTCTGCATCCCTCTGGCTAATAAAGACGCCTGCAACTGCTTCATTCTGATTGTTCTGATTAGGAATAGAGGCGACTAAGGGTGAGCCTTCTCCATCAGTAACCGTAAATACAGGTACAGTTTGTAACTTTTCCATCACCTGCTGTTCGGTTAAAGCCAGCGCCCGCAGATTTCCACCAAAAAAGGAGCCAAGGAGAGTAGTCCCCACTAAACCTAATGTTGCACTCCAGCGAACTAATGATTTCATACAATTGCCTCTTGAATTCTCGCGTACTATCTCATTAAAACTAGGATACCGCTCTCACTTGATGATGACATCTCTCTCGTGAATTGAAGAAATCGCTTGAAATCGTCAGATAGAGTCTATCCATCTTGAGCTAGGCTGTTTTCCTGGCACTATCGATAGTTAGGATTGACGTTTAGCTGTCACGAGTGACGAGAGTTGAGTCAGGTAAACCTGAACGTTCCTAGTCGTGTCTGAGTTAAGAAAACTGACTGGGTTCAATTCCCTAGAGTTCCACTTGTTGAATATTTGAGTTAATGTTATCGTATTAGATCAACTAAAAATGGCGGATTTAAAATCCTCTTCCCCAAAGGATATAGATACCATTACAAGCATCAACTGAGGACAGGGGGCGTTGCTTCACACAACACAAGTCTATAGACTTCCACGCCAGTCCCTGTGTTTTAATTTGTACTATTTTAATTTTTAATCGAATTTGTACTAAAAAATCGGGATGACAGGATTTGAACCTGCGACATCCTGCTCCCAAAGCAGGCGCGCTACCAAGCTGCGCTACATCCCGATGCATATCTTGATAATATACCTTAGCGTCCAATTTGCCCAGTCTCAATCGCACAAAAATTAGTCAGGATACCAGAACATGCCTTTAATCCCTTCGGGATCAGCCATAAATCCCATTTGCCGATAAAAATTGACCACTTGGGGATCGGCAAAGAGAGTGATATTGCTGATATCTTCACTGCGAAGTTTCTTAATAGTGTACTTCATCAACGCCTTACCCAGCCCCTTGCCTTGGAATTGGGGGTGAACCACCACATCCCAAATTGTGGCATTAAAAGCATGGTCAGACGTAGCCCGGGCAAAACCAATCAGACGCCTCGTGTTCCCTCGCTGTTGCCACATGGACACGACGAGGAAACTATATTGAATCGCTTTACGAACTTTCCGCATCGGTCGTCGTGACCAACCCACGGCGTCGCAAAGCTCCTCTAATTCATACAGATCGAATTCTCGATCCGTACTAAACAGGATACGCCCATTATCAGCGCGATCGCCAGACGCCGGAGATTCGCTGAAATTTGAAACGGTATCCCCTTCAAATTTTGTCGATGTCGAAGCAGTGTCAGCACTGCCAAAAAAGCTCTTCCAAAAACCCATGCCGATGTGGCTATAGCATTTTATACTGGTTATCCGTTACACAAGACCTAGCCCAAGCTACTTACGGCTAGACGTATCTAACGGGTTAGCGTGACGATTATTCAAAACTTTGACGTTTTGAACAGTAGCACTCAGGCTAATGACAAAGGCTTTCAGAAGCCCCACACTGCACTCCATCAAGTCAGTGTGTGGAGTCGTCTCTTATCATGCATAACTTTCGGAGTGACCCCCGGTAGGACAACTTTCACCTGACATGCTTATCGTATCACAATTGGCGCAATACGCTCCTATAACCATTAAGACCAAAGCTTGTTCTTGCAGCCAAGCAAGCAACAACCTCTTAAACACCCAATTTGACCCTATCCCTACGCTAATCGCCTACACTTAAAGTTTGGCGGTCAGTGGCAAATCATGACTCAGGGCAAGACCTTCTTTAGCTAGACTGAGGCTATTGTGCCGAATTTGTGAGAGATTAACCAGATACGGCAGGTTTTTGCCTTGAGGCTGAGCTTGCTGGTCTATCCTAAAAGCTTTTAACCAAAGCGAACGCCTTCTCCCCCTACTTATGGCTGCGGGTCTGAAATCATCAACACTAGAACTGCTGAAGCGCTTCAACCGGGCGTTTCCAGAATTTTATGAGCAGTTTGTCAGTAGTGAGATCCAATTGCAAAACCTGAGACTGGCTTATAAACTCTACAAAACTCGGCGTGTCGTTATTGAGATCAAACCCGAAGGCTCGAAAAGCGCCCTACATTTTGCCTACCGAAACCAGTCGTTTCTCCTCAGTGATATTTTTGGGGTTTTAGCGGCTTATGGACTGACGATTCACAGCCTGAGTCTTCATGGTCAAATCAGTCCCCCCATGTTGGTGTTCATCAAGCTCGTGGTATCCCGTGGTAGCAAAGCCCTGACCCCCAAAACAGCCGATAATGTCTGCCGTGCCATTCGGGAGGCGTTGGCGGGACGTTTTGAAGTTGAAGAAATGCTGGCGGTGGAATTTAATCTGGATGCTGGCTTAGAACAAGTCGAAACGGAGTTCTATGTCGATCCAGTATTTCATCTACCTGCCTTATTAATTGAAGCTGATAACCAGCCGGGATTATTTTATAAGGTAATGTACGCCGTTTGGCAAGAAGACTTACTCGTCGTCAACGCTAACTTACTCGTCTGGCGTGGGCGTACCCGCCTAATTCTCTACTTGCTCGGTCCCAATGAAAACTTGATTCCCGAATATTTAGGTCAGAAAATTGCCGAAAGTGTTCGACAAAGATTATTAGGGCGTCGGTTTTGACCCTTCACTTCGTTCAGGGAACCTGGTTTGTAGGAGCGGGGGAAGCAGGGGAAGCAGGGGAAGCAGGGGAAGCAGGGGAAGCAGGGGAAGTAAAGATACTTTCAAATGCCAAGTTCGATCAGGAAATGCCTCGGTTGAGGCTATGCTTCCATTGAATAGCTGTAAACCAGAATTGGCAAGGGTTTTGGCTTAAGTTTACACGAATGGTAATGGAACTTTCATTTCGCTATTGACATTCAAACCCTCCCTCATCACCCCATCACCCCATCACCCCATCACCCTCTTGACCACCTGCCCCAATTCTCGGATAGGATGGATATATGGCAACGATTGAGATTCTAGGGGCTACTCACGCCTACGAATTAACGCCTCCCAAGGCATCCTCATCCCCAGTTTTGGTCTTTATCCATGGCTGGCTTTTAAGTCGTAACTATTGGCAACCACTGATTGATCGATTAGATGATGATTATCAATGTTTAGTTTATGATTTGCGGGGATTTGGTGATTCTCAATCCCCAACAGATAAACCACCACCAACCGAATCGGCTTCGCGGGCTACCCCCTCAGGCGGGGCGGGTGCGGAGGATAATGCGGCATTAACATCGACAGACGTTGATGCCACTCGTTTATCAACCAGTAACTACAGCCTTGCGGCTTATGCTAGGGACTTGGGTATTCTACTCGAAAAGCTGGATATCGATAACGCTTGGCTGATTGGTCACTCTCTAGGTGGCAGTATTGCCTTGTGGGGCGCATCAGTGGCTTCAGAACGAGTCAAGGGGGTGATTTGTCTGAATGCGGGGGGTGGCATTTATTTAAAAGAAGAGTTTGAACGATTTCGGAATGTAGGGAAACAGTTAGTCAAACGCCGCCCTCAGTGGTTATGTTATCTGCCCTTGATTGATGTACTGTTTACACGGGCGCAGGTGGCGCGTCCCCTGGCACGGCGTTGGGGACGACAACGGGTGATTGATTTTGTTGTGGCTCACCCAGAAGCAGCACTGAGGAGTCTCCTCGATTCGACAACTGAGGCTGAGGTTCACCGTTTGCCTCAAATGGTCTCACAGCTTCAGCAGCCTGTGTATTTTTTGGCAGGTGCGAATGATAGAGTCATGGCTCCTAAATATGTACGCCATCTGGCTAGCTTCCATAAGCTTTTTCAAAATGGCGGTGCTAATGTGATTGAAATTCCTAATTGTGGTCATCTGGCAATGGTGGAACAACCGGATATTGTGGATACTCAAATTCGCAGGATTTTGGCTGAGTCTGTGAGTTGAGTTTAAGTACAGTTACAAAAACTGTAACAACTCAGGGGTAAAGATAGGGGTGGGGCATACTGGCAAAAGGATTACAGGCACAACTCAGTACACGATCGCTTTCCTAGGGATTGGAGGTTCAGAACCGGGCTGGCATCTGAATTCCTTTCCCTTTCCCTATTTTTCTACTCAAATGCAGCAACACGATCCCAGAGACTATCAGATTCTGTTTCTCTCACTCTTTCTGGTATTGGGTATTGGCACGAGAGATTGGACATTACAGCCTCAGTTTATTGGTGTTGCGATCGCGACTTGTTTGCTGACCCAGTATATCAGTAGAGAGGTAGCATGCTACCTCTCTACATGGCGCGTCTGGGGAGACAAGCAGGAATGTTTACTAATCCCCAATCCTCAATCCCTAATATCCCTCAAAAGTGCCATGATTACGGCATTGGGGTTAAGTTTACTGCTGCGAGTCGATCAGTACAGCACGATGATCTTGGCGGGGGTACTGGCGATTTTAAGTAAATTTCTGTTTCGATTCCAAGGTAAACATTTTTTTAATCCGGCTAATTTTGGCATAATTTCAGTTTTAATCCTGACAAAGGATGCCTGGGTTTCTCCAGGACAGTGGGGAGAGGGGGGTTGGTATGTTCTATTATTTGCCGGAACTGGGGGCATGATTTTAAAACGGGTGGGGCGTTGGGATACAACGGCGGCTTTTTTCGGTGCTTATGCGTTACTCGAAGCTGTTCGCAATCTTTGGTTGGGCTGGACTTGGGATGTCTGGGCGCATCGATTGATGAGTGGCTCGTTTTTGTTGTTTGCCCTGTTTATGTTAACTGATCCTCGCTCGATTCCCAATGCTAGGGTGAGTCGTTTACTTTGGGCTGTCAGTATTGCGATTTTAACCTTTATTCTGCGAAATCATTTCTTTATGTCTACAGCGGTTTTCTGGGCGTTATTTGCCCTTTCTCCCCTAACACTGCTTTTAGATTGGATTTGGTCATCACCAAGATTTGTTTGGAGGTTTTCCGGTGATGGTTGATTGGTAAATGTAAACATTCAGCAAGTCATTTAATATTGTAAACCCCACCCCTGCCCTCCCCTTAGCAAGGGGAGGGTTTGGAAAGGGTAACATTTTCACCTTTCATTTGGAAATGCTATATAATTTCTGGCGAATGACAAATTAAGAATACCAAACTGAAAATGTGAGTTAATGATGAAAAAGCTATTACAGGTATTAATCGCGTTAGTTTTGGCAGTTTTTGCTATCATGATATTTGCCCCAAAAGCCTTAGCCTTTTGTGGATTTTATGTGGCAAAAGCAGATACAAAGCTTTACAACCAAGCCTCTCAAGTGATTATCGCACGGGATGGCGATCGCACAATTTTGACGATGGCGAATGACTATCAAGGCGATGTTAAGGATTTTGCCTTAGTTGTGCCGTAAGGATTCAGGTCGGTCCTTGTGGGTGAAATGGCTGCCTTGATTATTAGGGGTGGGATAAGATTCAGGTACAACAGCAGCGTTTGCAGTCGTTGGCGCAGGAGAAACAGCCTTTTTCTCATCCCTATTATTGGGCTGGTTTTGTCTCTCAGGGATTGGCGTGATATTCTCTTAGAGACGTTGCATGCAACGTCTCTACATCCGTCAAAAGCCCCACCCACAAGGGGATGGGGCTTGTAACTAGGCGAGAGTAATCTCGCCCGAAACATATGGCGCATTGACTGACGCCTGCTCTTCCGTCCCGTTCTGGGTAGAAGAGAGAATATAGTCATCACGGACATTTCTAGCTGCATTAAGGTCAGCGTGAGTTCGATGACCGCAGTTCTTACAACAGAAGCGAGACTTTTTGCGATTCGTCCGCTTGATGTGTTTGCAGACATTGCACTTCTGGGATGTGTAGCGAGGGTCTTGATGTACTACTCGCTTCCCTAATGCTTCTGCCTTATAGCTCAAGAACTGTTCTTGCTGATAGAATGCCCAATTTCCCAGCCATTTATTCATCTTCTTGCCCCTCGCCAGAGTGCGAATACTGGACAAGTCTTCAAGTACAAAGACCACTACACCAGGCTGGTTGGCTAACTTCTTTCACCTGTGGAACGTCGGCTGCTTCAAATACCAATCTTACCCAAAACTGCTTAGTGTTTTTGGTATAGGTTAAAGTTGCTCCACAAAAATCCCAGGTTTCAAATATTTTCTTGGTTCATATCTTTAGTACATTCAAGGATTTGAAAAAGCGTAGGTTTTGGGGGTCTGGAATGTGGAGTGATGGAAGATGGTACACCAGTGTTGGTCACATCTCAGAAGATGCGGTCAAGCGCTATATTGAAACCCAGAAGCAACGAGAGTGATTTGGCAATCTCCGTACCTCCGATTGCCCCGCCTCTCATCCGCACCCACAAGGGGATGCGGTTTTCTCGGCGGCTTTAATAAAAATGATCTGTAGATAAGGGATTACAAGATTTTACTGTTCTGTTGGCGCTGCTGATAGCGTTGTTGGATATCCTGAATCGTAAACACCGCCTGAAACGCTAACCCAACCGACTGGTAAAACTCAGCACCGCCTTGCTGACGGTCAACCAACGCCAGCACCTGATCCACCTGATACCCTGCCTCTCGCAGCCGCTCAACGGCTTTCATTGCCGATTGTCCGGTGGTTACCACATCTTCTAACACCACAACCTTGGCTCCGGCTGGCAAGTTTGGACCCTCAATATATGCCCTTGTCCCATGTCCTTTGGCTTCTTTACGGATAATTAAAGCAGGAATAGGTCGATTTGCGATCGCGGACACCACACTCACCGCACTGACAATCGGATCAGCGCCCAAGGTTAAACCTGCAACAGCTTGAGTATCCTGGGGGAGGTAAGAAAGTAGCAATTGTGCGATCGCTAATCCTCCGTGAGGATGCAGCGTCACCTGTTTGCCGTTAATGTAATAGGAACTGCGCTGTCCCGAGGAGAGAACGAAGTCTCCCTCTTGGTAAGCCAGTTGACAAAATAAATCCAGCAGCAATTGACGCTCTTGCGTTAATGAAGTTGAGGTATCCAGAGAAAGCAATGGTTTACTGTTGTCAGCCATGATAGTTCAGAGGGTGAAAATCCAACCACCACTATACTGAATTCAAATATAAGAATATTATTGAGGAAAAGTGAGGCGAAGAATTATGCATAAGGGGTTGAGGATATGGCTCCGGGGTTTGGTCGTTGCGGCTTCCACAGTCATGGCTAGCACCGCACTGGCACAAACAGAACCCTCAGACTTTGAGCCAGTCCGCCTAGACACCATTCCGAACACCTTTGAGCGAGCGTTTTTCAATGAATCGGGAACGTTTTACGAAAACCGCAGTCTCGGACGTCAGCTCGAATATATTATCGGTCCGGGTGGAATAGGGAGTGCGGGGTTTCCAGATTTGGAACTGGAGCGAGATGCCGAATTGATTAATATTCTCTACGAGGATGCATTAAACCGACAGTTTGCCAGTGATCCAGTGATTCGCACGCCGGATTTACCGAATCCCTTCGACACCTCAGTGCGGTTGTTGCCTGTTTCTGAGCGATTTAGACCCCAAGGCAGTCCCCGAATTGAAGGGACTGAGTTTTTCTTTGAAGCTCCATTGCCACGGTAGCGGCTTCATATCAGCCACTTGAGCGGGGGAGGATGTCATCACAAAATCCAGGGTGCAGGAGTTGAACCTGCCTAGGGCGAATTATGAGTTCGCTGCCTCAACCGCTCGGCCAACCCTGGTTAATCGATCTCTTTACTATATTATAGTAATCGGAGTTGGAAGCAACCGTTCATGAACCCTAACCTACTTCGTTGAGGTTAGGGATTGGCAGAGGGAACCTGCCAGTAGAGACGCTTCAAAAGCGCGTCTGTACATGAATAGGGCATGAGTTGGTAAGGGATAACCACTTCCAAGCACTTCTCTAGCTTGGCTTAAATGTAGGTTCAGGAATCTCTCTTGACTGGGTAAGTCCAGGACACACCCTTACCAATGCCTTAAGAGACGTAAACATTTACATTTACACGAGTGGATTATATCTATGAATCGTGTTCCAGTAGTTAGTAAAGAAGGAAAACCTTTAATGCCCACCAAACCATCCAGGGTCCCACGGTGGGTCAAGGAAGGTAAAGCCGTGGGGAAGTGGTCAGATCTGGGAGTTTACTATGTCCAACTAACAACACCACCATCGGCTGAGGAAGTGCAACCAATCGCGGTAGGAGTCGATCCGGGTAAGTCCTACTCCGGTGTCGGTGTCCAGTCCGCTAAATGTACCCTGCTACAACTGCATCTTATCCTTCCGTTTGGGCGGGTCAAAAAACGGATGGAAACCCGTGCCATGTTGCGACGGTCTCGCCGTTCTAGACGGATTAACCGAGATGTTCCATTCAAGCAGCGCAACCATCGGCAATGCAGGTTTGATAATCGCAAAGGTCACAAAATACCCCCATCCATTAAAGCCTCCCGGCAGTTGGAGTTACGGACAGTTACGGAATTGGCGGCTATCTTTCCGGTGACGGCAATTGGGTATGAGCGAGTCAGAGCCGACATAGATCAGACCAAACGCAAACGTGCCAAGTCAGGTAAGGGATTTTCCCCAGTAATGACGGGTCAGAATTGGGCAATATCCCAAATGGAAAAAATTGCCCTTCGACAAGCTCAGGGTATCACCCCTGTCTATGTCCGGCATGGTTGGCAAAAGGATGGAAACGGCACATCTCAACTCCGAACCCAACTAGGGTTAGAGAAGGATAAGGCTAACAAGTCTATAGCCAAACCGGAGACCCACGCAGTTGATGGAGTGGCATTGGCTTGCGGGTATTTTGTCAAATATGTTCCGTTTACTGGTTCTAACTCCCATGGTTACACCCATAAGGGTAGCGTTAATATTACTCCCTCCCCGTTTAAAATCATCACCCGCCCTGGTGCGGTGAAGCGGGGGAAAGAGTATGGATTCTTCCGTCGTCAATTGCACTTTGAAGTACCAGATAAGTTAGGGGTAAGGAAGCGTAAAGGTGGGACGATTACCCCTTTTGGATTGAGAATTGGTGATCGGGTCAGAGCAGAAAAAGCAGGGATTGTCTACATCGGCTACGTCAGCGGATTCACCGATACCAAAAAGACTCAAAAGGTTTCCGTTTGCGACTACACCTGGAAACGAATTGGACAATTTGCCCTTAGTAAAGTCAATTTAATCAGGAGAAATAACGGCTTATGTGTAGCCTGAGAAAAGAATTGGATACCTCCATTCTTCCGGCATCCCGCTATCCCTCCTCACCCTACGAGAGTTGAGGGTGAGGACTCCCGCGAAGACGTTGAGCAATTCCTGATAATCGCTGCCTATTGCAGAAGGATGCTTCTAATGACGACAAAAACTAAAATGGAGAGGACTACACCGTGGAGTAATCTAGTCCTGAGAGTTATAAACTTATGCTATTCTTGACTAATCTTACCCATCCGATGGTCGCTTTGGGGATATGACCATTAGTTTTAGGGTAAGCTGTCACTGGTCTCGATGCGCTATAACCATAAGTCGTGTTACTTTTCTTGTATAACTTGAATCACTAATGAAATTCAACTCGACTGTAGCACTCACTCTGATTCTGCTGGCAATGATGTTAGGTGCTGGCTTTGTGAGTGCGATGTGGGGATTTTCCCTCGGTCATGAAGCTCTTAAAGGTGTCACTCAGCCCGATGTTCGCCCGACGAAGAAGCTGGCAAATAACCAGGAGGTTGAGCCGGGTGATAAAGAGGTTGCGCTGTTGAATGAACGGGATATCCTGGTTAACGTTCATGCCTATATCCATGACCAAGACGACCAAGACCAGGATAAAGACTCCAAGACCGATACTAACGACTCTGAGTCAAAGAGCCAGAGTGAGACACAGAAGCCAGAGGAGTCCACTACAGAAAATCAGCAATCTGAACTGGAAGACGAATCGTCTGAATCGGATGTATTCAACACAGAGGCATCGTTTACCAGTAGTGGCTCAAATCAAAATTTACCGCTCAAAAGTCAGGATCGGGGGGTCACGTTGGAGGTTCGTTCCGCCAATCTTCAGGGAGGCTCATTGTTGCTGGATGTTAGCTTGAAGAATGAGGGCAATAATCCGGTTCGATTTCTTTATAGTTTTTTAAATGTTACTGATGATCAAGGTCGAGCGTTGAGTGCGATCACCGAAGGATTACCGGGAGAATTGCCGTCAAATGGTGAGGAATTTTCGGGTACGGTGAGTATTCCTACAGCATTGCTGGATGACGCCAAGGCGCTTTCGTTAACCTTGACTGATTATCCCGATCAAAAACTTAAGCTGAAAATGTCGGAAATCCCTGTCGCCAGGTAAACAGAAACGGAGTAGGTTGGGAACATGCAGCATGAAAGCAGATCCCGTTCAAGTAGGTTGGCTCACGCGATCGCGAAATCCAACGGGTTAACCATGGCGTTGGGTAAGTCCTGTTGGTGCCAGTACACCCAACTATATTAAGTTCTGTAAATAGTCCTCAAACCCTTACATAAGACATAAAACGAAGGACGAATGACGATCACCGCCGTTAACTTTAATTGTCCCCACCTACTCACTGCTTTTGCTGGTCACCTGCTACCAATCTTATGGTTGCCAATTTAATAGTTTTCCTAACTGCGAGTGCTTCTACGCCCCTTACCAGCCGGGACATGCTATTGCGATTATTATTAGTCCTGCTGTTGATTGCAATCAATGCTTTTTTTGTCACGGCTGAGTTTTCCATGGTGTCGGTGCGGCGATCGCGGATTAACCAATTGGTTGATGCGGGGGATGTGCAAGCGAAAACGGTTCAATCGCTACAACAGAGCATTGAGCGGCTACTCTCGACGACTCAGTTAGGCATTACTCTATCCAGTTTAGCCTTGGGTTGGATTGGCGAGAATACCGTCGCCGTTTTCGTCGCCGCGATACTGACTCAATTACCCCTACCGCCGCAGATGATTCAAGGAATCGCTCATTCTCTGGCAATTCCGGTGGGATTTTTCCTGATTGCTTATCTGCAAATTGTTCTTGGTGAACTCTGTCCGAAATCCGTGGCGCTAATGTATTCTGAAGAGTTAGCTCGGTTTTTGGGTCCTCCAAGTCTAGTGATTGCCCGATTTTTTAATCCGTTTATTTGGATTTTGAATCAATCAACGCGCTGGTTATTGCGACTGGTTGGGGTGCAATATACGGGGGGATGGTGGAATAACCAAGTGACTCCAGAAGAGTTACAGTTAATTATTACCACCGAACGAGAATCAACAGGTTTAGAAGCCGAAGAACGAGAGCTACTGAATAATGTTTTTGAATTTGGCGAAGTTTTGGCAACCGAGGTAATGGTTCCCCGTACTAGCATTGACGCCATTCCCAGTACAGCAACGGTGCAAATGGTGTTAGAAGAAATTGCCAATACGAACCATTCTCGCTATCCGGTAACGGGGGAATCGCTGGATGATATTCGCGGGATTATCCATTTTAAAGAGTTAGCTAAACCCCTATCGGAGCGAAAATTAACCTTAGATACACCGATTGAACCCTGGATTCGTCCGGCTCGTTTTGTCCCGGAGTTAACCCCCTTGAGTGAACTCCTACCTCTGATGCAGCGATCTCACTTGGCGATGGTGATGGTGGTGGATGAGTTTGGTGGTACGGCGGGCTTGGTGACGCTGAAGGATTTGGTAGCGGAAATTATTGGGGATAACCCCGAACCGGAAAGCCTGGAAGAAGTACCGATTCAACTTGTGGATGAACAGACTTTTTTAGTTCAAGCCCAAATGGATTTAGAAGAAGTTAATGAACTTTTGGATTTAAATTTACCGATAACCGATGAATATCAAACCTTGGCGGGTTTTTTATTATATCAGTTCCAAAAAATTCCGCTGCAAGGGGAAATCTTGAATTATGAGAATCTAGAGTTAAAAGTTATCTCCGCCGAAGGTCCCCGCCTGAACCGAATTCGCATTCATCGCTATGAACCGACAACGGTTCCGGTTGAAGATGTGTCGGAAACAGATGTGACCTCAGAGATTACTTCAACTGAGAATACAGCGAATGAACCCCAAGGTGGTCCGCCAGATGCTTCTACCAATGATTTAGAATAAGTTCAAAAGCGCAATGTAGAGACGTGCCACGGCACCTCTGGGAGCAGGGGGAGCCGCAGTACTGTTTCTATTTTCTGTTCCCTCGAATCTAGAATTCAAACACAGGCATAAGTTGTAACAAGCCTAATCCTAACTCCTTAACTGAGAGCGATCGCGCTTCAAAGAATGCCATCATGTCCTTGGGTTGAGGATTACCGCGAGAAGCACCTTTGAGTCCTCTGGCGATAATTAACCCGCAGTAGCCCTTTGTTTTGAGACACCGTTGTTCCCAATGCTCACGACTCGCCGTATGAGCTGGATCAGCTTCGGGAAACTCACCAAAGAGGTACAGATGACTATCTCCTGTTTGTAGAATACCCAAATCGTAGCGATCGCCAGCTAGAGGATCTTCTCCGGGGTTAAAGCCAATCCCCTTGAGTCCCCCGGCTGTTTGAATTTGCTCGATTAACACTTTAGCTTTCGGGCGAGTGGTTTGAATTAACACCACAGGTAACCCTTCTCCTAGAGGCGGGGCGTCTTGAGACTGATAAAAATCAATATCCTCCTGTAGCAGTGCTATACTCTCCCAGGGCATCATCCCCAAACTCAGATAAGAATCTTTCGGGATTAAGTCATCCCGTAGGGGAAGTTCCAGTTCCTCCTCATCCTCATCCTCATCCCAGTCCTCGTCATCCATATCATCATCAATCGCCATCTCCCATAACTCAGAGGCTACCTCTGGTCGTGTAGACACTTTAATAGACGCGATGGATTTTGACTCCGTATCTTCCTCTTCCGTATTTACAGGGATAGGGATGCGGAAGCGCTTGTTCATCGCCGGAAAATCATCCGCCGCTAATTTTCGGGATGATCCTTGGAAAAATCGATGTAGGGCTTCCAGCGCCATATAGACAAGTAGGGCTTCTTCCTCATCCAGGAAGGGGCGCATTCCCTCTAATGGATGCACCGCACCAAAACTCGGCAAAATCTCTTCAACAGATAAATCGGCTAAATCTACATCCTCATCCTCTTCAAAGTCCTCATCCGCCGCTTGATATGTAATAAACAAGCAATCTTGTCCCAAAAATGCCTGTTCCATCGCCTCGACCGATTCCTGATTGACGACCGACTCCCGAAACCGTTGCAGTGAATCCAGGGAGCGATAGAGCAGAATTCCATACTCTACACCCAGCATCCCCATGACCGAGACGTAGAACTCACCCACATCCCAGCGATTTAATTCCACACTCAGGATCTGATGGTCAGCTAGGATATCCCAAGGCGCATCCAGCCAAATCTCATACGCCTTACCGATCAATAGATCGGCATACTTCGGGGGTAAGGTTGGCTGGCGCTGGAGGGCAATTTCCTCAAACCCGCGAAATAACTCATCAATCAGGGGTAAATCGGGAACATAATCGATCGCAATCTCCAACTCTTGCAGCACCCCACGCAATAAAAACTGAACTTCGCGATCGCGTACCACAATTTTAGAGGGACGGGCGGGTCGAGCCGGACTTTGGGGATGTTCCATGGCTCGCAATAGGGTGCGAACAATGGCTTCGGGTCCCATTTCTGGGGAAACGATATCCATCGCCCGGACAATTCCTTCTGAACCGTCCACCCAAAGAATGCACTCATTATTACCCTCAGCATCAAAATCACCCTGATCGGATACAGTCACTAAAGAACGGCGATCGCCTTCCCAGACGCTGGGAATTTGGGGTAACCGTTTGAGCCGACGACGAGTATTGCGATTGAGAGCAGACATAGGGTATTTGGCAATAAGTGCAAAAACCATGGCAAGTTAGCCATGATCAATAATCGATATTCCTATTAAACCGCAATACCTTCCGAGCTGCGCTTCATTGTTTGCAGAAAGGATGATCCTTAAAAATTTTTATCGGGTAATTACACGCGCTTGGGGTCAGTCTCGATAAACTTGATCCATAAGCATGGCACATCAGTAGTTTATTCTCACCAGGAGTTACAACATACTTATGACACAAGCAACAACACCGCAACGAGGTATCCAACTGACTGAACAAGCCCTCAAGCATATTGTGGCGCTGCGAGACCAACAAGGACAAGACCTATACTTGCGGGTTGGTGTCCGTCAGGGGGGCTGTTCCGGGATGTCTTACATGATGGATTTTGAAGATCCGAGTAAGGTACGGGATAACGATGAAGTATTTGACTACGAGGGCTTCAAAATAATATGTGATCCCAAAAGCATCCTGTACTTGTACGGTTTAGTCTTAGATTACAGCAATGCCATGATTGGGGGAGGCTTCCAATTCACCAACCCCAACGCCAATCAAACCTGTGGCTGTGGTAAATCCTTTGGCGTTTAATTAAAAACGGGGGAATAGGGACGGGAGTAGGGGTTTGGTAACCAAACCCCTACTGCATTTAAAATGACATGTTAGAACGTAACTTGGTGTGAGGACTCACATCAGATCGCGGTAAACCTAAAATTGAATCGATGACCGAAACTGTTAATTCTCTGTTCGAGAGTGGCTTAGAACGCTACAACGCGGGTGAGGGACCTGATTCCCTGATTCCTGTATTTAAACAACTGTGCGATCGCTTCCCGAAAAACGCCGCTGCTTGGAGTTGTCTGGCTTGGTTGTATTTGCTGGATGACCAAGCGGAACGGGCATATAAAGTAGCGCTTAAGGGGACGAAAATTGATGCTAATGCGCCCCAAGCGCGAGTAAACCTAGCGGTAGCGATGTTGGAAACCGGGCAAACTGGGGTGCGTAAACACATCGATACCGTTAAGCAGATGATGGCGACGGATTCTCAAGTTCGTCAGGATGTCTTTGAGAGTATTGAGGATGGACTGAATAGGAAGCCTGACTGGGACAGTTTAAAGCGGGTTAAGCAATGGCTATCTGAAGGGTGATAGGTGATACCTGATCAGAGGAGCTGGGGAAGCATGTAGAGACGTAGCATGCTACGTCTGGGAGTTGGGGGAGCGATCGCTTATCGATCAAATCAGAGGAAATTTTGTATCTGATATGACGGTTTTGTCGTAATTTCCGAAGATGATTCGAGAATTGAACCGATGCTCTAGGCTCAGTTCTCGATAAACTAGAGGAAGTCATTAGGATCAACCAATGACCAATGACATAAGACCAATGACTAATGACCAATAACCCATGACCCAAACACCGTTAGTTGGTCTAAAGGCAGACCAGTTCCGTCATCCTCTTGATTTCCAAGCCACCCAAGCCTTGAAGCAGTTCCCTGGACTGGACTTGATGGTGCGAAATCTCCTCGGACCCTTGGCGGAACAATTCTTTTACCTGAATAATATTGCTGCCAGTGTTTTGGTGGGAGAAAATCAGCTACCTCACCTGCATGATTTGCTGCTAGACGCCTGCAAAACCCTGGACTTAGAACCCCCTCAACTATACGTGCAGCAGCATCCTGTGCCAAATGCTTATACCTTTGCCATGCGGGGTAAGCAGCCATTTATCGTCCTGCACACCGCTTTAATCGATATGCTGACCCCCGAAGAAATTCAGGCGGTGATTGCTCACGAATTGGGACATCTCAAGTGCGAGCATGGGGTTTATCTGACACCGCTTAACATTATGATTTTAGCGGCGTCTTTACTGCCAACTTGGGGCGCTGTAATTGCCCAAAGCCTTCAGGAACAGATGCTGGAATGGTTAAGGTGTGCGGAATTTTCCTGCGATCGCGCGGCGCTGCTGGCAACTCAAAATCCCAGAGTGGTGATGTCGGTGCTGATGAAACTCGCTGGCGGTTCACCAACCCTAGCTCCCCAACTCAACCTCGACGCCTTTATCGCCCAAGCTAGAGCCTATGATGATATCAGTAACTCGGAATTGGGAGAACTGCTCAAATCCGCTCAAACTGCCCAGTTGAGCCACCCCGTCCCTGTGTTAAGGGCGCGGGAAATTGATAAATGGGCAAGTTCTCAAGCCTATCAGTCCTTGCTACAACCGACATCTATTGGCTATAATACAAAGGTTGCATCCAAGGGCGGATGGCGAAATTGGTAGACGCACCACACTCAAAATGTGGCGACCTCTGGTCATGAGAGTTCGAGTCTCTCTCCGCCCATTCAGATTCAGAGGTGGTGATCATGACACAACGACTCAAGCGTTGGGAGTCTCCTCGCCGTCAAGGGCGAAATGACAAAGGCAAAGGCGGTTCCGCCAGAGCCAGACAACTGAAGAAGCAACGGCAAATGTTGCGGAAGAAGTTGAAAGAAAGTGGAAAAACTGAACAACAGAATCAGCAAGGGGGAAGAGAAAAAGACACTCTTCCCTCTTTTTTTAGGTTCGTAGTTGCGCTTTCATATCAAGTCCGGTTAATTAGGGTCTGCTGAATAAGTGTTGTGGTGGGGAAAGGCAATAGGGAATAGGCAATAGGCAAAAGAAAACGGCTCTGTATTATATAGCCCTACGCGCTGGTGTATTTACACATTAGAAATGGAGGCTTTATCAGGAGTGTCTTAGAACATTTGTACTGTAACTACGCGAGAGCGTACTGCTATAACAGTCGCCAGGGTGATTAGGACATCAGATGAATGTCTTTAACTTCTCTGCATGAACAGAACATTCCCTTGAGGAGACAACTGCTGCTGGTGCTGTTGGTAGGCTTGTAACCAGAGGACTCCGGAGACTAATAAAATTGAGAAAATAACAAGATTGAGAATCATTAATCCTAGGGGAAGTGGAGACGTTTTGGGTATGTCTGGATGAGGGAGGGGTTGTTTCTGAAAATGCTGCAAAATAAACGCTGCATTTGGCGGTCTACGATGGACAAATGGAGCCATAAAATAGTCAAGCCACTCGACTAAGGGTTCAGAGATTTTGTGCGTATGTTTGCGCCACATTAATTCACCTGTTTGATGATTGGTTTCTAGTTCTAAAGGATGTTTACCCGTCAGCAAATGGACAAAGGTACGTCCTAAGGCATAAAGATCCGATTGAGGAACCGCATTACCGTTGATTTGTTCAGGAGGGGTATAACCGGGTGAAAAAACTCCTTCTCCAGTTACATCTTTTCCCATCAGTCGTTGCACAACTGTACCCGTCATTTGGCAAACTGTCCCAAAATCAATTAGTACCAGTTGACCATTGGGTCGCAGCATAATATTCGAGGGTTTAATATCCCGATGGAAATATTGTTGTTGGTGCAGTGTATCTAATATATCCAGTAACTGTTTTAGCCATTCAATGGCTTTGGCTTCGGAAATGGGTTGATTATGTTTGAGCCATTCTCGTAAATTTATCCCCTCCACTTGTTCCATCACCAAGCAATGTAATGGTCTGGCACGGCGGGAGACAGAAACGGTAAAATAATTGTCTTCAGGTTGAACTTTAGGAATACCCGGATGGTTAAGTTTCTTTAAAATTTCGGATTCTTGTCTGAACAGGCGAACTAAGGTGGAATTGTTCCGGGTTAAAACTTTTAGTACTTTATGTTTTGCTCCTTTGATTGCCGCCTCTGCTGCCAAATCCTGGACTTCAAAGATTTTGGTGGGATTGGGTGCGTCTAGGGGTCGAAGGGGTTTCAGCAGCCGATATCGACTGTTGATGGTTAATGGGGTGTCACAGCCTTGGCAGTATTCCAGATACTCAGGATTTTCCCGTTGGTCGCACTTGGGGTTGATACAGTAGCTCATCGGATTTCCAGGGTGGGTTGAGATGACTTCTTAAAATTAACATCTACCTCCCGGAATAAATTAATCTTAGGACTTACGCCCAGACCCAATCTCTTACAAATGACGAATGACAAATGACAAATGACAAAGGAGGTAGCTTGCTTCTTTTCGGGTAGCGAGTTCTCCACCGTTAACGTTAACCCACCTACTTATTGAGCCTGGAGAGTAAATAAAGTGACCTCTGGAGGACAGTTGAGTCGTATGGGCAGATCACTAAAACCAATCCCACGATTAACATAGAGTTTATTCCCTGAGGCACCATAGCCGTCACTCCAACCATCGACATGTTCCCAGCCTTTAGCTAATGCCAACCAAGACCATTGGGGTGTGAAGGGTAGGCGAATTTGTCCACCATGAGTATGTCCAGCAACGGCTACGGGTGCGGTATTGGCAGGTAAAGCCGGAAAGGATTTGGGATTGTGCATCATTACAATCCTGGGATTTGTGGATGGTACTTGCGCGATCGCCTCTTTGGGTCGATCGTTGTTTGCCAGATGGGAACCAATACCCACTAAATAAAAGGAGTCGGTATTTCCATCACTGAGATTTTCTCCAGATTGTCCCGGTGGAGATAATTTGACGGCTTGATTTTCCAAAACCTCTATACCAACGTCCTCCAACGCCTTCTCCAACCGCGCTGCTAAGTTCTCTTTGGGTGGAGTATCCAGGCTAATCATACCGTAGTCGTGATTACCCAATACGGCATAGGTGGGAATATTGGCTTCTGGTAAGGGACGGACTAAATCAACGATGCTAGCAATTTCTGGGTCTGTGCCTTTAAAGGCATGGTAAATAAAGTCACCGCTGATCAGGACTACACTGGGGCGTTCTTCAACCAGTTTGGCGATACTACGACGGACAGTGGCGGTATTATCTAGCCACATTCCGTATTGAAAATCGGAAATTAATCCAATTCGTTGGTCTTGCCAAGCTGGAGGAAGATTGGGAATGACGGCAACTTCGTCTTCTGTGTCGAGGATATAAGGCTCAATCAAGCCCCAAATTATAAGGATACAGAATAGTCCGACTAAACCTAAGAGAATATACTTGATTTTTTTCATGGTTCATGGTTCATTGTTGATTGGTAATTCTCTCCCCCAGCTCCCAGACGCGCCATGGCGCGTCTCTACAAGTTCCCCTTCCTGTTCCCTAATTAATGCAATATTGCTTGGTCAATCGTTGTCTGGTCATCTAAGGGAGTAGCCCGATTGGTGGTTTGGCTGGAGGCGATCGCATCCCAAACCCAGCCGTCATTGTGAAGCAGTGCCAATAGCAGCCGTCGGCGTTTGGTGACGTGTTTGGTGGCGTCCCAAAATTGGCGATCGCTCACCGTGGGAATACCGTGTTTCCTGAGTCGTTCCAGAGATGGAAGCGGTGGGTTTTTCGAGGCGGGTTCTAAGTAAGCGGATTTGAGGGTTTTCAAATATGCTGCACTTGCTCGGCGTGCTGCACCGAGCGCCGCCGGATCAGGTTGATGTGATGGTTTAATGCCATAGTCCAATATAGTTAGCGCTTCATCAAGAGCCACTAAACTCAGCTTGATCGAGCGAGAACGTTCGATGCTGTGGAAATAATGCAGAATCGGGTAAGTTAGATGGCGTTCTCCCTGTTGGGCAAGCATTGATGTCAAAGCAATTAAATGCTGGTCAAACTGCCCAAAATCTTTGCCATTCCAGGCTCTGACCAGAATTTCATCAGCCGTACCACCGAGAGAGGAAATATAAACCGCCAGTTGGCGTTGCTCAGTCGCGGCTGAAACCACGGGTAAGAGATAGGCGATTGCCAAGGTAACTAAAAAGAACCCATTCACCGAAGCAATTGCTGTGGCAATTTGCCAAACTGCACCTTGAGGACTATAACTCCCCATGCCTAGGGTTGAGATAGTATAACCGACAAAATAAATTCTTTCTAACGTAGTGGCGGGCAGTTTTTTCGGTGTCACCACAGCCGTCTCATAAGCGCTAAAAAATAATGTCCATCCCGCCCACGTTAAGACAAACCAAAGTACAGCTATACTAACAAGAACTATCCACCCTGTAACTAGCAATAAGCGGTGATGGGAACGCCAACGATGAATCTGAAGCGCGATTTTCCACAGCCAAGCTGAGATTCTGCTGGTTAGAGGTCCTCCTCCCCCTACTGTCAGTGTGGTGATCAGGACATCTATGGAGACAAGGATGAGAATGAGCAGTCCGGAAATGACTAGCAGAATTGACATAAGGGAAATTAAAACAGTCCGTGTGATCGCAGATTACCTCACTACGAGGCAAAAAACCTGCATCTGAGGGAATATGTAGGGGCTGCGGAATAAGTGTTGTAGTGGGGGGAGCTGGGGGAGCCGGGGAAGCTGGGGAAGCTGGGGAAGCCGGGGAAGCTGGGGAAGCTGGGGAAGCCGGGGAAGCTGGGGAAGCTGGGGAAGCCGGGCAAGCCGGGGGAGCCGGGGAAGCCGGGGAAGCTGGGGAAGCTGGGGAAGCCGGGGAAGCTGGGGAAGCTGGGGAAGCCGGGGAAGCTGGGGGAGCCGGGGGAGCCGGGGAAGCTGGGGAAGCTGGGGAAGCTGGGGAAGCAAATCTAAGCCTAGAGAGAGGGGATTCCTGACTAGGGATATGTCTAAGCTGAGATAGGTCATGCTATCGGAATTGCAGTCATTGAGAGGTCAACGTAATGGATGCGAGTGAATTCATGCAGCGATACGTAGATGGAGAACGGGATTTTGCTCAAGTTGATCTGAGTCAAGCGAATTTGAGTGAGGCAATCCTGAATCAGATTAATCTCAGTGGAGCTAATCTCAAATCTGCCAACTTAACCAATGCAGAGTTGGACGGTGCTAATTTACGTAGTGCTACTCTGCCTGATGGCACAATTTCGGACTAGATAGCTATTGGGGAGTTTTAGAAGAGGGTAAACTATGGCAAATCAGAATTTCCGTGTAGTCGGCTACATCAGTCCAGTCACATATAGCAAACTCAAAGAGTTTATGGAGGCTCAGGCGTTAACTGAAGCCGAAGCGATCGATAAGATTTTATCAACCTATTTGGGGACAACTCCCCTACCTAAACCCCCGAATAACTTGGATACAAGCGAAGGTGGCGACTCAACAGCCGAATCATCCCCACCTGCGTCCCCATCAGCGATTCCTAAAGACACAAGCCTGACTCAGAACCAATTAGCTGAACGACTGAAGTGCGATCCGAGGAAGTTAACCGATATCCGAGGTTACCCGGTGGTTTTATCCGACTACACCAAAACTCGTGATCCACAGGGAATCGCGTGGGAATATGAAGCTGAATTTGATCGCTATTTTCCTCTCGAACAATAAATCATAAGTAAGTAGGTAGGGAAAATAAAAGTTAACGGTTGAGATGAGGGAACAGGGAACAGGGAACAGGGAACAGTAAGGGTTTTATGCTTGTTAACATTTCTTAGTAAGCTGTCATGCATTTAAATTGGGAATGGGTAGCGAGCAAGATGCTCGCACTACGGCAAGGATTTCGGCATTATTGACATTAAGGTTTAAATGCCGAACAGCTTACCAGCTAATTTTCCCGGATGTTGCGATCGCGGCAGCTTCCCCTGCTAGCATTATCGCAGTTGTTGCTCGGTTAATAATGTATTTACCCAAACGTGATCATCTGCTAACAATGGCGGTATGGGTTCTTGAGTATAATCGATGGCTAAATCATAACTGGCTTGATCGTACACATTATTCAACAATACCTGTAAGTCTACGAAGGGTTCGCGATCGCCCGATTTCAAGGGTAAGGGAAATGAGGGAATCGTATCTCGTAGATTAAAAGCATACAAATCAGCTTGAGGACGACGGTCTCCTCGACTGACTAAAATTCGATAATGAGTTTGACTATTGCTATGATAAATTGGCAAAGGTTTTCCCTGACGCAGTAAATCAATTTCCACTAAATGAGTTGAACTGCCAAAGATTTTATTGCGTTTAGTTTCATAGTCTTGGCGACCTTCTCCCGAACGTTTATTAATTGGAGAGAGGATTTCAATGACGGTTACGACTTCACCTGTGGCGACTTCTCGTACTTCTAAATAACCTTGTTTAATGGTTTCAGGTACGGGAACTTGTACGGTCTGGGGTTGAGGTGGGGATGGGGCGACAGCAACATTGGTCATTGGCTGTTCAGTTGTTGCCTGTGAACCTTTAACTGTTAAATCGGGAATACCAACCAGGAGTGATTTTTCACCCATGGTTTCATACAGACGCACTTCAACCGCAACTCTGTATTTGGGACGCAGTTGAGGAGACAGAAACTTAGTCAGTTCACTAATTAGTAATAAATGTATTCCGGGCCAGATTTCTGGGTGTTCTAGGTAGGGGTTCATCCCAGGAAAAGGGTTTGGCATAAAAATCCTCCCTCGGCGTTCGATTCTCGTTGCTTAGATTTTATCGTCGTTTTGTCCTAGCGTTGGGAATTCGCGGAATTAGACAGGTTACTTAGATTTTAACGGTGAAAACTTGGGAGCATATCACCTTTGTAGGTTGGACTTTTGGAACGAAACCTAACGAGAGCAGGCTAACTTGGACATTGTATGCTTTCCTTGACATGCTCCCGAAAACTTGACCAAATAGCGAGCGAGACGCAAAGCCTGCGGCATGGCTTCGCTTAACGCACTACGGCGATTCTCTTTTGCCTCTTTCCTCCTGTTCCCTGCCTTCTGCCTTCTGCCTTCTGCCTTGAGGAAAAATGGGAAAACGCACGGTGAATGTGGAACCCTGACCTGATCCGGGACTTTCTGCCCACACGGTACCGCCTTGGAGTTCCACTAGGTAACGCACGATCGCTAATCCCATCCCTATACCGCCGTGCGATCGCGTCAGTGAACCGTCTTCTTGACGGAAGCGATCAAAGACAAAGGGGAGAAACTCACCATGAATCCCAATCCCGGTATCACTCACCTGGATTTGCGCCTGATCCTCAATCTGTTCTAAGCGAACCTGAATCTGTCCTCCCTTGGGTGTGAATTTGACCGCATTGGAGAGTAAATTCCAGACAATTTGCTGTAAGCGGCTGGCATCCCCTAATATGGGAGCAACTTCAGTATCTAACTGAGTCTCGATTTGCAGTGCCTTTGCCTCAGCCGCCGCCCGCATAGAAGCCATCGCCCGTTCCATAATCGGCAGTAGTTCCACAGGTGCAACATGCAGCGTCAATTCTCCGCTGATAATATCCGACATATCCAGGACATCTTCAATCAGTTGCGCCAGAGATTGAGTATTGCGAGAAATCGTCTCCAACGCCCGCGCCATCCTCTCTTCATTCAAGCGGCGCATGGGTAGAAGCTTGGCTAAACCCAGGATTGAGTTGAGGGGGGTGCGGAGTTCGTGGGAAAGGGTGGCGAGAAACTCATCTTTGAGGCGGTTGGTTTGGGCTAATTCCTGGGATTGTCGCTGTAAAATGGCTTCAGATTGTTTGCGATCGCTAATATCGAGAATAAACGCTACCGCTTCGTCTCGCGCCTCACCCAGCAACACATAACCCACCAATACCCAAACGCGAGTCCCGTCTTGGCGAATATACTCTTTTTCATAAGGGATACACCGTCCTTTTTCCTTTGCCTGGACAATGTTCACCTCATCTAAAGGCAGATACTCCGGTGGCGTGATGTCACGCCAGCCCAATCGCCCTGCTTGCAAATCCTCCCGACTGTAGCCGACAATATCCAAGAAGGTATCATTGGCGTCTTGGATTCCCCCATAGATGTCGCAAAAGAGAATCCCAATCAAATCCGATTCAGCAAATCGCCGCAACCGTTCTTGGCTGGCTTTCAGCGCTTGTTTGGCTTGAGACGATTCGATGGCAATCTCGGCTAAATGCGTGAATTGGTCGATTAAATTCCAATCCTCGCTGCTGGGATGACGAGGTGTGGGATAATACATGGCGAAGGTTCCCAAAACGTCACCATTGCTGGAGTGCAGGGGAATCGACCAACAGGCTGCTATATTTTCGGATAGGGCAATGTTTTTGTAGTCTGCCCAAAGCGGGCTGCTGGCAATGTCACAGACAATTACCGGTTCGTCGCGATAAGCGGCTGTGCCACAACTTCCCGCACCAGGACCGATCGCCAAACCGTCAGCAGTGAACTGCTGAATCCGTTCGGGTAAACGACCTGCAGAACCATAGTGTAACCTCTTCGTTTGCTGATCTAACAGCAACACCGAACAAATTGACTCATCCGCGTGAGACTCAATCAATTGCGTAATAGTATCGAGGATATCAGACAGGGGAACATTTGTGGCAATCGCTTCCAGAATCTGCTTTTGTCCCCGGAGTAATTCTTCTGCCAATATGCGATCGCTAATATCGGTGGCGATGGAGATGACAGTACGCCTGCCATCGGGTAATTTTCCTAGAGGGGCGGAACTAAAATCCCAAATTCTCTGGCTACCCTGTTTCGTCGCGATCACGAATTCTCCCTCATAGAATTTATCATTCAACGCATATAACTGATCAATCCTCTCTCGCACAATCTCTCGACGTTCACCATAGGCTTTTTCCGTCCAATCTGCCATGGTGGGAATGTCATCATGAGTATATCCGGTCAATTCCGTCCACATTTGGTTAACTTGCAGCACTTCCCCATCTTCGGCGTGAATAATCAGCGGATAAGGGGCATTAATTACTGCTTGTCGGAATCGTTGTTCACTTTGTCGCAGCGCTTCCTGCATCTGCTGGCGTTCGGTGATATCCATCGACATCCCGGCTAACCAGCGTTGTCCAGAGGCGGTTTTTAGAGGAAACTTATAGGAAAGCCAGTAGTGAGTGCCATCATCATTTTCTGTGGTTTCTAGCTGTTCAATCGCGTGATCACCCGCTAACGCCTTGAGATCATTATCGCGGATTTGTTGCGCGATCGCATCGGAAAAGAAGTCAAAATCGGTTTTCCCCAGCCAATCCATGAAAGGGCGATGCCAGGTTTTTTCCACTATCCGGTTTACAAAAATATAGTGTCCTGATTCCTCTTTAATATAGGCGGCGACTGGACTATAGTCCATAAAATTTTGGAACAGTTCCTGGCTTTCCCGCAGTTTTGCTTCTGTTTGCTTTTGCTGGTGAATCTCCGTCGCTGTGCCAAACCATTTAATAATTTTACCGTGGCTATCTCGGAGGGGAAAAGCGCGACTCAAATGCCAACGAAATTCCCCATCGGCGCGTCTAATTTGATGCTCACATTCGTATAATTCACCCCTGGCTACAGCCTGATTCCAGGTGTCGATTGTCTTTTGTTCATCGTCGGGATGGAGGACAGGTTTCCAGCCCCAGCCTTGACCCTGCTGTTTAGAAATTCCACTATATTCCGCCCAGCGTTGATTGTAATAATCCACTGAACCATCGGATTGAGCCGTCCAGACAATTTGAGGTAGGCTTTCCGCTACCAATTGGAATTTCTCTTCGCTTTCTCTTAACGCCTCTTGTCCGCATGTCACTTGCTCTCTGGCAACGGTTAAACCGGAAATTGTGCTACTAAGAAATAACCCCTCTAGGACAAACAAAACTAAGCGCAGGGTTTGTCCTAAACTATCCACTCCAGTCGAATAGGTTGGCGATAAAAACAGATAACTGCCGCTTAACGCCGCCAACACCGTTGCTAAGATTCCCGCCCCCCTGCCACCATACCAGGCACTCACCATCACGGCGGCTAAAAATAGCAAAAACGGGCTTTCTAGTTCCCATAAGGATGCTAGGAATAGCTGAAGGGACAGGGCGATGGCGATGGCGAATAGGGAAACACTGTAACGCCACCCAAGGTGACAAAGGGGTTTAATTCTGATCGTCCTATTCATCGAAACCGTTTAGGAAATCTCCAGTAGACGAACAATGACCTTCAGTAGTTGCCTGGGTTCAATCGGCTTAGAGATGTGCATTTGGAAGCCTGCTGATAGGGCTTCAATGCGGTCTTCTTCTCTAGCAGAAGCGGTTACAGCCACCGCCGGGATTTGTCCCCCTTGGGCTGACGGTAATGCCCTGATTCGGCGCATCAGACTGTAGCCATTTTCACCGGGCATACCAATATCACTGAGTAGCAAATCATAGTTCATTTGTTGCAGGCATTCTAGCGCTTCAGTTGCGGATGCTGTGGCAGTTGCCATCGCCCCGTACTGTTCCAGGATGGCGATTAAGAATTCACGGGCATCGGCATCATCATCGACCACTAAAACTCTTATCTGACTTAGAAGTGATGCCTCAAAGGTCAAGGATGAGTTAATTCCATCGTCGGCAGTTATTTTTTTGTCGTCATCTTCCCAAAGGGGTAGCTTAACAATAAACGTCGCCCCTTGTCCTTCTCCGGGGCTTTCGGCGTGAATTGTACCACCTTGCAGTTGCACCAAATTTTGGGCGATCGCTAATCCTAATCCTAAACCGATTTGTTGTCTGGCGGTGGTGCTGTCGGCTTGGCGGAAGCTTTCAAAAATATGAGGTAGAAACTCTGGACTAATTCCTTTCCCTGTATCCTTAACCCGGATTTGGGCAAAGTGATCCACGGCTTCTAAATAAATCTCCACTCGTCCCCCGGCTGGGGTAAATTTAACCGCATTGGAGAGGAGATTCCAAATCACTTGCTGTAAGCGGTTGGCGTCACCCGAAACCCAAGCCACAGACGTATCGAACTGGGAGTCCATTTGAATCTGTTTATCCGTCGCCGTGGGGCGCACCGTATCCAGCGCCGCTTCAATCACAGAAACTAGATTCGTGGGACAGATATTCAGACGAATGTTACCGCGAATAATCCGGGAAATATCCAGTAAATCGTCAATTAGTTGGGCTTGGGCTTTGGCGTTGCGTTCAATTGTCTCTAGGGCGCGATTCGTCTTTTGTTCATCCAACTGGCGGATGCGGAGTAACTTTGCCCACCCCAAAATCGCATTGAGGGGCGATCGCAATTCGTGGGAGACGATGGCTAAAAACTCATCCTTGGTACGACTCGCCGCTTCCGCTTCCGCACGGGCTTCCTGTGCCTGCACCAGTAGCTGATTGCGTTCAGCTTCTGCAAATTTAATATCAGTGATATCCCGGGCGATACCTAAGACAAATTCCACCGTACCATCTTCAGCAAATTCCGGCACAATCCGGGCTTGATAGTATCGAATGGTATTATTTGGGGTGCGGAAATCGAACTCCGTAATTCGCTCTTGCCCAGTCGCAAATATTTCTCGCAAAGTTGTTTGCCAGTGGGTACTTATGGGTTCAGGGATGCCTAACTCCCGATGAGTTTTGCCCAAAAAAGCTTGAGGTGACAATCCCGTTACCGCTTCTATGGCTGGGTTGACATAAACGTGACGTAACTGTTGATCAATGCGGGAAATAATATCTGGCGAATTTTCCACCAAAGCTTGGAATTCCTGTTGGCGACGATACAGTTCAGCTTGGCTTTGCTGGCGTTCCGTCACATCTCTCCAAGTGGCAATAAACCCATCGCGAAAGGGGGCAATGCAAATATCAAAGACTCGACTCAAGCGTTGCTGATCTTGCTGACCATAATTATCTGCATACACAACCGATTCTTTCACTAACGGTTGTTGAGTTTCCACAACCTGACAGTAGTCGGCAAATAGTCCCCTGTCTCGATGGGCGGGGAGGATTTGGCACAATCCCTTACCGATTTGCTTGTCTTGGCTTAAACAGTTACTTTCACAAACCGCCGTATTAACATAGTCGATGCGAAAATCAATAATCTCACCCGATTCATCGCGTATGGCGGAGTAAATACCAAAACAGTCCAACATTGTCTCCACCGAGGTGCGGAATAATTCCTCCCGTTCTTGCAGTTGGACTTCGGCTTGTTTGCGGTCAGTAATATCCAGAACCACACCAATCATACGTGTGGGTGCGTCATTCTCATCATAAAAAGCACGACCCTTTGCCGCAATCCAGCGTTGTGTGCCATCGCCATGGATAATCCGATAGTCACAGGTATAGTCTTGTTTAGTTTGGAGGGCATCGGCTACTGTATGATTGACGCGATCGCGATCGTCTGGATGTAGGCAATTGGTAAACACCTGATAATCATAATCCGCCTCGTCTGGTGGCAAGCCAAACATCAGCTTACAGGATTTTGACCAGGTAAGTTTTCCGGCTGGCACATCGTAATCCCATATCCCTAACTTTGCCGCATCCAAAGCTAACCGGAGTCGTTCTTCACTCTCCCGCAGCGCCAATTCAGCTTGAGTCAAGTCCGTGATATCCCGCGCTATCCATAATACCGATGGAATTGAGCCATCTGACGCCAACTCCGGAACTAAACGCGCCTCATAGTAACGAGTGACATTAGTTTGGTCGAGAAAATCAAATTTAATTGTTGTTGATTCTCCCGTAGCGAAAACCGTTTTCAGGGCGCTATCCCAGATGTCACACTGCTGGTGAGGCATCCCTAACTCCCGGTTCGTTTTGCCAATAAACTCCGCCGCCGCCCGCCCCGTAACCGATTCTACGGCTGGGCTAACGTAAAGATGGCGCAATTGACGGTCAAATCGAGCGATAATATCCGGTAAATTCTCAATCAGAGTTTGATACTGCTGTTGACGGCGATAGAGTTCTGCCTGAACCTGCTTACGCTCTGTAATATCTCTAACCGTAGCCACCACTGTCTCAATCCTACCCTCAGCATTGGCAACGGGTGAGAGAATATATTCATACTGCCGAATTCCCTGCACTGTCGGGAAGCTGATTTCATCCGTCAAGCTTTGTCCGGTTGCAAATACCAGTTGGCGTTGAGCATCAAAGGATGCCATCAGGGGTGCAGGTAAACCCAACGCTTGCCAGGTTTTCCCCACCATATCACTCGGCTGTCGTCCTAACGCCTCGGCTGCTGATACACTAACGTAGAGATATTTCCCGTGACGGTCATACAGGTAAATGTGATCTACAGAAGCGCTCAAAATACCCTGTAACAGTCCCACCTGCTGCTGTACCTGATGTGCCAAGTGTTGACGTTCGGCTTCAATCTGCTTATCTGCGGTAATATCCCGCCAAGTGGCGATAAAGCCATCTCCTAACTTACTCGCCCGGATATCATAGGCGCGACGCAGGCGTTGCTGACCAAAATTATCCTCGTAAATCAGGGATTCTTTAACTAAGGGTTCACCCGTTTCCACCACTTTACAGTAGTCGGCAAATAACCCAGTTTCCCGATGAGCCGGGAAGAGTTGGCATAACGACTGACCAATTTGCTCTTGTTTACTGAAAAAGTTATCACGGCAAGCGGCGGCATTAACATAATCGATGCGAAAATCAACAATCTCACCCGATTCATCGCGGATTGCGGTATAAATACCAAAACAATCCAGCATATTTTCCACAGAGGTGCGAAATCGTTCTTCACTCTGGCGCAATTTTTGGTTAAATTCTTGTAAGCGAGTATAAGCTTTGGGTGAACTACTCAGGCTTACTTCGTAGAAGCCTGAGCTTCTGATTTCATAGGGGATTGCGTCAACTTAGACTTACGTCCAAGTTTCGGTCTCACATCCCCTCCATCAGCAGCAGTCCTAGTCCCTAAGACCGATAAGATTCTGATGCCTTCCGCTCTGATATTTGCTGAAGCATTACCGTCTCTATCATGATGAGTGCCGCAGTTAGGACAAGTCCAAGTCCTGACCTCTAAGGGCATCTCGTTTACCTGATAATGGCAGCTTGAGCAGAGTTTTGAGCTAGGGAACCATCGGTCAATTTCTACCAATACCTTGCCCTCAAATTCAAGCTTGTACGATAAAAAATTGACAAACATTCCCCAACCCACATCAGAAATTGCTTTAGCTAGTTTGTGGTTCCGAACCATGCCCTTAGTATTCAAGCTTTCGACTACGATGACTTGGTTTTCGTCAACAAGCTTTCTGGATAGCTTATGTAAGTAGTCTTGGCGGACATTTGATACTCTCTCGTGAACCCTAGCCACCAGTTTCCTGGCTTTATCTCGTGACTTGCTTCCTTTCTCCTTTCTGTCTAATTTCCGTTGCTTCCGCTTGAGGTTACGCTCATGTTTGGCTAAATGTTTGGGATTAGCGTATTTAGAGGTTTTGCACCCATCATTGACAATGGCAAAATCCTTTAACCCTAAATCAATTCCAGCGACTTTACCATCGGTGTTAGTCGGTGGGTTATTCCCTTCTAACTCCATTAATACAGAAGCAAAATACTTACCCGATGGGGTCATACTGACAGTTACTGTTTTGATAGTTCCTTCAATTGGTCGGTGTATTTTAGCTTTGAGTGTACCAACGCGACCGGGAAACTTGAGGCAATCATCAACGACCTTAACCGATTGGGGATACTGAATAGATTGCCTATTCCTTTTAGCCTTGAACCTGGGGTATCTGGCTCTACCCTCAAAAAAGTTTCGATATGCAGTTACCAGGTTAAGCGTAGTAGCTTGTAAGACCTGAGAATAGCATTCAGACAACCATTCAGTCTCTTCCTGTTTCTTGAGCTTAGGTAAAAATGCATTCAATGCTGATTGACTCAAGCCCTTACCTGTTAACTGGTAGGTTTCAATACACAGATTGAGTGCATGATTCCACCACCAACGACTACAGCCAAAGTGTTGAGCTAATATTTCCTGTTGTTCAGTTGTGGGATACAGCCTTACCTTGACGGCTTGATGTCGCATTGTTTTTACCTTTTCTTACTATTATATGCTATTTCCAGTAATTAGGTCAGGATAGTTTGAAAATTTCGTTCCTCAATTTTCCGCTGTCCATCCTCACCCTACGAGAGTTGAGGGTGAGGACTTCCGCGAGTACGTTATTGAGTTGAGCGCGAGTGGGATAGTCACTATCTGCCGCAGGTTTGGTGGTAACGGTTTCCGGTTGTGCGATCGCCGCTCCCAGGAGTAAACTGACAATACCTCGCATCAGCAGGCTGAGTTGGTGCAGCGATAAAATATCGGCGGAAATGGGCAATGGGGATAGGGAGAAGGCGTTCGGATAAAAGATGAGGTAATCTAACAGCGTCACCCCGATAGAAAAGCTGACTAAAAGCATCCCACCCATCGCACCAAAACGGATAGCTGCCCAGAGAATCGGCAGAAAACCAATAAACAATAATCGCTCAAACGTCAAGCCTAAATCAAGAGTTGCCCAAACAGTGAGGGTAGCGATACAGATACTCAAGAACGCCAATGCTAGGAGTTCCAGCCATTGATGTAGCGAGAGATTCCAAACCGAGGAATTTTCTTGGTCTGAAATGGCAAGCCAACCTTGATTTTGCCAGAATCGGGTGAGAAATAAAAGAGCCGTTGGCGCTACGGCGAGGATACCAATTGCTTGTCCTAACCAGTTATATGATAAGTGTTGGAGTAGAGTAGATGGCGTTATTTTACCCCAAGCCAGCAAACCGAGACTGTGAACCGTGGCGCAAGTGCAAGAGGCGGCGATGATAGCACTGGCAATAAAGACAACCGCATCAGATCGGCGTTTAAGTGACAGCGAACCGTGCCAGAGTTTGCGGTAGAGAAGCCAAGTTATCAGGGGAACTATTATATCAGTGCATCTGAGCCAACCCGTCCAATCACCATGTCCCCACAACGGGGCGATGACGAGTGAAGTGATTCCGGTTAGAATAATTCCTACCCATTCAAACCAGAGCGTCAGTGCGATCGCGACTCCGGAAGGGAAAAACCCCAGCGATAGTCCCGATTGCACCTGATAGAGAAGTGCCAACCCATGAGCTAAAATTAGGGCTAATCCAGATAAGATAATGACAAGCCACCAGCGCTGGCGAGTCAAGGGCGTAGAGTTTGGGGCAAAACGCATAGAGAAACTTTCCTCAGACTTGCCATAATCTGTTTATTTTAATCCTAAAATTGATCTTAAGGGATGAGGGAGACCTCCCCTAGCCAATCGCTGATATCATGTCCAGTGGAATACCATCCTCTAGGGCAGAAGGCAGAAGGGAAAGAGAAAGGTTATAAAGTTACAAAAAGGGATTTGGCAGCAACGCGCGATCGCTAATCAGCGAATCTGACCATTAAACTAAAGATAGAAGTATACCATCCTTCCCGATGACCCTTGCCAAGGATTCACAACCAACAGATCAAATTACTTCCCTTAACGACACAGAGGATATTATTATTCCTCCATCTGATTTGTTGAGTGATGAACCGCCCTTGGAAAGTGACCTACATCGAGATCAAATAGAACTCCTGCTGGCTTGCCTCAAGTGGTGGTGGCGAGAACGCACTGACTTCTATGCCACTGGTAATCTTACCATCTACTTTAGCCCAGAACACATCACCACACGAGACTTTAGAGGACCCGATTTTTTTGTCGTGTTAGGAACAGAAAATCGACCCCGCAAAAGCTGGATATTATGGGCAGAACAGGGAAAATACCCGAATGTAATTGTGGAACTGCTTTCTGACAGCACCGCTACAGTTGATAAAGACTTTAAGAAAAAACTTTACCAGGACACCTTCCGCACCCCCGAATATTTTTGGTTTCATCCAGATACATTAGAGTTCCAAGGGTTTATACTTATGGCGGGTGAGTACCAACCGATAGAACTCACTCCTCAAGGGTGGTTATGGAGTCGTCAGTTGGAACTATTTTTAGGAATTTATGAGTCAAAGCTGCGTTTTTTCAGCCCAGAGGGTCAACTTGTCGCCACACCAGAAGAGAGGGCAGAAATTGCCCAGAAACAAGCGGAGATAGAACGACAGCAGCGGGAACTTGCACAACAGCAGGTAACAGAATTGCGAGCTAGACTTAAAGCGTTAGGCGTTGAACCCGATTTGCCAGAGTAGTAAGCGTTTGTCAATGAATAGCCGCACATCGGTGATCAGAGTTGAAAACTTTCTCAAGCTGTTCTCTGCCTTAAAATTGAATATATTGTCATACCTTAATTGTACTAGATAAATCCATGGCAACCAATATTGAAATTGACGAAAAGCTTCTTGAAGAAGCACTTTCATTGTGCGAACATTCAACAGCAGATCGGTTGATTGAAGCAGCTTTGCGAGAATACATTCAACGTCGCAAACAACTGAAAGTTTTGGAGTTATTTGGAACGATAGACTATGAAGAAGATTATGATTACAAGCAACAAAGACAAACAAGATGAGCGTTATTGTTGACAAGGGAGGGTTCATAGGGGGAGAAGGTAGGAAGGGTGACGAGAGATGCATCGGTGATCAGGTAGATTGTACGATCGAAGCAAGTAATGGCATCGAGAAAGGTTTGTTTCGCTGAGTTAAGGAAAGCAGGAGTTGGGTGAGGTTGAGGATTGAAGTTTGACTATGCCATAGTTAATGTAAAGAATAGGTCAGTATGATGAGGCTATGATAAATTATGACTTTTAATGATGTCGTTGAGGCGATCCAGAATCTTTCCACAGATGAAAAGCTGGAAATTCAACTGTTGTTGAAGCAATACATCCGTGAAGAACGCCGTGGCGAGATATATAGGAACTTCAAGTCAGCGCAGGTTGAACAGCAAAAAGGGGAACTAAAGTCTTCTGCCAATATTAACGAACTAAGACAACTGATAGAGGAATAATTGTGGAAGTCAGTTTCAGCTCTTCGTTTAAACGTGCATTCAAAAAACGCATTAAGGGTAATCCAGATTTAGAAACAAGGTTTTGGCAAAAATTAGAACAGTTTACGGTAGATCCATTCGAGCCAAGTTTGAAAACACACAAATTATCAGGCAAGCTTAAAGATTTATGGAGTTTCAGTGTAGATTACGATGAGAGGGTATTGTTCTACTTTACGGAAGATAGAAAGGCTGTTTTTGTAGATATTGGCAGCCCTGATGAAGTGTATTAATGCACTAAAAGTATACATAAGCTGGATTTATTCATCTAGAATCCAGAATAACCAAATTTATTGAGTATATCTTGACAGGAAAGAAACTCGGAGTCGCATGATTAAAGAATCGGTTTAGATGTTATTCCCTCAAGCCAATTATACTAAATCCAGGTTTCCCACCCTAGCTATAAGTCAGTCCGCGTAGGCGGACTTTGTTTGTGTAGCAGTTATTTCAATCGCCGTGGCTTCAATCTTCTAACGGAGTCATTAATTGCAGCGTCACTTCCCGAACAGCTGGTGGTAAAATAAATCGACCCTCCGACTTCTCCACCAGCGATCGCTGACTCAGAGAACCCAGCGCCCGAATCACTTCCTGGGGTGATGTATCACTAAAATGCTGTTGCAATGCTTTAAACGAAATCGCCTCTTTTTGGTGAGCCAGATAAACCAATAGTCTTTCTTCTAATTCTGATAAGCGGTCTAAAACTTCCTCAATAAAATCACTAATATCATGAGTAAACAACGTCGTCGATAAAAAATCCGTCACGTCACCATCAAAAACTTCCTTAATCGTCGTCGCCACCAGCTTGAGCATAAACGGATTACCGCGATACCCTTGAATTAACGGTTGCCATTTTTTCTCGCCCGATAATCCTTTTTCCTTTAAGATTAATTGAGCCGCGTCTCCTAACCCCTCTAACTTAAAGGAACGAACGGGTGATGTCTCACCTTCTAATAAGGAAACTTCATTCAGTTTTTCCTGAGACGTAATTAATACACAGCTTTGGTGCGGTTCTTCTCCTAAACGTCGGAAAAAATCACCATACCCTTCATAGCCTTCTCTGTAAATCCCAGCTAGCTTCCCACTCTGCAAAATCGACTCCACACCATCCAAAATGACCAAACAACGATGCTGTCGAAAATAGTCAATCAACCAGGAAATGCGCTGATCAGGGGTTTGGGGTATTACCGTTTCCGGTTGCTGGGATAAGTCTGGAATTAAAGCGGCGAGAAGATCAGACACAGAAGGGGCTTGACGTAGCGATCGCCACAGGACAACCTCAAACTCATCCTGTAACTGTTTCGCCACCTTCACCGATAACGCCGTTTTACCAATACCACTCATCCCCAACAGCGCCACTAAGCGACAGTGTTCCTGAATAATCCACCGTTCCAGGGTTTTCAGTTCATCACCACGCCCGTAGAATACGGAAACATCGGGTGCTTCACCCCAATCCCGGCGATTTGGCGGCTGGGGTGAGGTAGGGGGGGGACTCTGGGAAACAGGGGAACGGTTTGGCGTATCCTTTTGCTGCTGGAGATACTCTTGATAGCGGTTAACCAAGATTTGTTGCAATTTGGTCAGCTTAACCGGACCTCTACCCGGAATCTTAAACTTTTGGTAGACTTCGCTAAGTCGCTTACGCACAGCATCCCCACTAATCTGAAGGTGAGACGCGATCGCAGCCGTTCCATGACCCTCCATCGCCAGGGACAACACCTCTAATTCCGATTTGGACAGATTGCGTTCAGTAGCAATGGTTTTGAGAAAATCCTGAGAAATCACCGTCCGATGCTCACACTTATACCAGACTTCACTCTTCAGCTTAACTCATATTCATGAGAATAAATGAAGTCGATTTCCAGATTATCAAGTCTAAAAGAGGTAGCCGAACCCTAAACTGGACGCCATCTGAACAAAGAAGAGGGTTTTTTGTGTAATTGATGCCCTTAGCCATTTCATCGTCATCCTGGATTATCAACTCGAATCTTCACAAGAGTGATAGGCTGCTCTTATCAACGGATGAAGACCCGATTAGGTGTGCGGCTACCAACCTAAGCCGGGACAGCGCCTAAGAAAGATCTGTTCCCTAACCTAAATGTCCCGCTTTAGATGGATCACCGGTGTGCTGTACGGATTTGGTGATACCTTATACATCAATAGATAAAAAATAGTTAAACTGTCTTCTGAAATACAGTAAGTCATGATAAATTTGGGAAACATTAAACGGGGCTTTTACTCAAAGGCTTATTGAGCATGCAGGAAAGTAGCCAAGTCAACCAAGAATTATCCTCTAGCCATAATGGTTTAGAGGCAAACTGTCCGCCATTTTCCATCATCCTTCCCGTTTACAACGAAGAAAAAGGCATTACCCTAACTATCGATCATCTCCAGAACACTCTCAAATCGGCTAACTGTGAGTATGAGATTATCGCTGTTAATGACGGTTCGACGGACAAAACAGGTGAACTGTTGCGCTCCTGCTTGAATGTTAGAGTCATTGAACATCGCCGGAATCGGGGATATGGTGCTGCACTGAAGACAGGAATTCGACAAGCTAAGTATCCTTTAATTGTGATTACCGATGCTGACGGCACCTATCCCAACGAAATGATTCCCCATCTGGTTGCTTTGACCCAAAATGCCGATATGGTTGTGGGGGCGAGGATTGGTACTCAGGTTCACTATTCAAATCTGCGGAAAATACCGAAATGGTTTTTGATTCGCTTTGCTGAATGGATCACAAATAGTCGAATTCCCGATCTCAACAGTGGACTGCGAGTTTTTCACAAGAGTGTGGTTAAACGATTTCTGAAGATCCTGCCAGACACATTTAGCTTCACGACTACCATTACAGTAGCCATGCTAACCAATAATTATATCGTACATTACGAAGCCATTAACTTTCATCATCGTCAGGGTAAAAGCAAGATCAAGCCAATTCGCGATACGTTGCGTTTCATTCAATTGATTTTACGAACGGGAGTTTACTTTGCGCCTTTAAGAGTGTTTATCCCTATATCAGGATTATTTTGGCTGGGGTTCTTGTTTACATTTATCCAAGATATTATTGTTCGCGAAAATCTTACGGAAAGGACACTCATTCTTTTGATTGCTGCTACCCAAATTGGTATGTTTGCACTTTTAGCGGATATGCTTGACAAACGAACCTAGTTGATGGTGTTCAATTCCCTGAAAAAATACTGAATTATCTGTTTTTGTCAAACCTTTTTTATTTACAAACAAAAATCAAAGATTAATTAATTTGAGATTTCTATGCTAATCAAGTATTTACGTCAATGGTTAACCACTCCGATTGATAGAGCTTACAGTCCCCAGCTCAAATTCTGGTTTTTTTTAAGTCTAACATTGGCGGGAATCTATGGAATTCAGGGATTACAGGAGGCATTCAGTAGTGAATATGTGATTCAAGATGATGCGCGGCAACATCTATTTTGGATGCAGCGATTTTTAGACCCTGAGTTGTTTCCTAATGATTTAATTGCTGATTATTATCAATCTAATGCTCCCTTGGGCTACACCCTATTCTATCGACTATTTGCCCTAGTCAACATTGATCTAATTTGGCTGAGTAAAATCTTCCCCATAGTCCTGGGACTTGTGACAACTGGCTATAATTTTGGTCTATGCATGCAGATTTTTCCCGTACCCGCAGCCGGATTTATTAGTACATTGCTTTTAAACCAAAGCCTTTGGGGTGGCGCTGTGCTAATCACGGCTACACCCAGGGCTTTTGAATGGTTGTTTTTTCTAGCTTTTTTATACTATTTGCTACGACGTTCCTGGTTACCCTGTTTAATCGCGATCGCCTTACAAGGATTGTTTTATCCTCCCGTTATACTGGTAACGGCTGGAATCTTAGTTTTGCGGATATGGCGATGGGATCAAGGATTGCCTCGTTTGGCAATAGATCGAAACAATTTTTTCTGGTATGTTACTGGATTAGCGATCGTATTTCTGGTGCTGTTACCTCATGCCGTCGGTTCCTCAGAATTTGGTCCAACGATTACAGTCAATGAAGCCAAGGCATTACCAGAGTTTGAACCTGAAGGACGAACCAATTTTTTTGTGAACAACTTTCGGGATTTTTGGTTCAATTCCCATCGCAGTGGACTCATGGCATGGCCCTGGAAACCTCCAATTCGCTATGCGGCATTATGCTTACCAATTTTGTTGCGCTATCCTTCTCGCTTTTCTGGAGCTAGACATCTCACGTCTGGCGTCTCTCTTTTAATTCAAATGGTGCTAGTATCCCTGGGCTTATTTTTTACGGCTCATGCCCTATTATTTAAGCTCTACCTTCCCAGCCGATACGTGTTGGGACTAGGGTTAGCCATCAATCTCGCAACTGGAATCGCTTTAATTATACTATTAGATACCTTATTCAACGCTTGGCATCCGTCGAGAAAGGTTAGCTTAAGAGCAATCAGTTTATTTGGCGGAATCTATACCCTACTCATCACGCTTTATTGGTTCATGTTCTACTTTCCTGGCGGGAAAAAGGCTTTAGTCGCTTGCCTCGTTTTGGGAATAGGAATAGCCTTAATCGCATGGCGGCTAGATTGGGGTGGGCAGAATCAACCACCAGACAATCAATCTTACCGAGGACACCAGGTTTTAGTATTAGCAGCAACAGTCGTATTAGCCGTAGTACTTATCGGCTATCCTAGTATGCTAAGGTCTTTTCCAGGAACAGATTACTCTTTTGGTAAAGTTCCCAAACTCTACGAGTTTTTGGCTAAACAGCCCAAAGACATTCTGATTGCATCGTTGGCAGGGGAGACAGATAATCTGCCCAGTTTTGCCAAACGCTCAGTTTTAGTATCGCGGGAATATGCGCTACCTTACCAGGTGGGGTACTATAAGCAAATCCGTCAGCGAGCGATTGATCTGATCAAGGCTCAATATAGTCCTAATTTAGACGAAGTACAACGCTTTATTGAAAAATATGGCGTAGATTTCTGGCTGCTAGAGCGGAACGCTTTTACACCGGAGTATATCGCTAATCCTAGATCTTTGACCAGTCGTTGGATCAGGCAGTATCAACCCGCAGCAACGGAAGCGCTAGAAAGCCTGGAAAAAGGTAAGGTTCCTGCTTTGGCGAGGGTCAGACACCGTTGTTCTGTTCTTGAAACCGATGATTTTGTACTCGTGAATACAGAATGTATTGGGACTATCTCTAAAAAATAGTATATTTAGTAATTCTTTGTTCCAATATAAGGTCAATTAATCTACCAATAGTTTAAATTAGTATGCTAGTCGTGCATCTCCCCAAATGGGTTCTTTGTTCGCAATTTTTTCAGGTTACGGTCTTGCCAAGAGAGGAGATATGCGGCTATTGCCTAAAAAAATATTATCAAACTTAGTTATTTTAGGTATAGCTATTTGTTAATCCTCGTGGTAATAAAGAATTACTGTTAATTGAAATTAAAAGTCAGCAACGTAGGGTTCAAGATAAGGTGAAAAAATCATGATTTTTTTTCAAAAAAACATAAAGAATTTATGTTTTTTGTTCGTTTTATTGTTAGCTATCGGTATATTTTTTCGATTCGTTAACATCGACAAAAAAGTATACTGGGGTGATGAAACCTACACATCATTACGGATTTCTGGCTACAAATGGGCGGAATATTCCCAAATATTCGATGGTAAGGAATATGGCATCGAAGATATTCAAAAGTATCAGCGAATCAAGCCAGAAACCGATTTAACTGATACGTTGGAGTCCTTAGCCGTAGAAGATCCCCATCATCCACCCCTTTATTATATCCTAGGGCGATTTTGGGTACAGTGGTTTGGTAATTCCGTTGCCGTGAGGCGAAGTTTGTCTGCCTTAATTAGCTTGTTGGCGTTTCCTTGTACTTACTGGCTATGCCTAGAATTATTTCAGTCTCCACTGACAGGAGGAATAGCTACTGTACTCATGGCTGTTTCACCTTTTCATCTCCTTTATGCTCAAGAGGTGCGAGAATTTAGTTTGTGGACTGTAACAATTTTACTATCGAGTGCAGCACTTTTGCGAGCCATGCGGCGACAAACAAAACTGAGCTGGGGCATTTATTCGATAACTTTAGCACTGGGTTTCTACACGTTTCTCTTTTCCGTACTTGTGGGAATTGGTCATGGCATTTATGTCTTTACCATAGAAAAATTCCGCTTAAACAAGAGATTTTTTGCTTATAGTGTTGCTTCTATTGCTGGACTGATTCTGTTTAGTCCATGGCTATTTGTTGTGATTGAAAACTTATCCCGAATTCAAACAACAAACGCAGACAAAACGTCAAGAGTGCCATTCGCTTATTTGATGAAAACCTGGGCATTAAACTTGACCCATATTTTCTTTGATATTCAATTTGGTTATCATGATCCGTTTAACGTGCAATTTGGCTATGATGACAGTTTGAGCTATTTAATTTTAGCTACAGTAATTTTGGTGGGATATGCGATTTATTTTCTCTGTCGTCACACACCCAAAGAAGTTTGGTTATTTATCTTAACTTTAATCGGAGTAACAGCCCTAGCCCTAATGCTGCCAGATGTTATCATTGGAGGAACCCGTTCAATCAATGCTCGATATCTGATTCCGTGTTATTTGGGAATTCAATTGGCAGTTGCTGATCTTCTAACCAACAAAGTTTTCGCCACTTTCGTGAAAATCCAGCAACGGAAATTTTGGCAGCTTGTTATGGTGATACTAATTTCAGGTTCAGTTTTGTCTTGTGTACTGATTTCCCAAGCAGAAACTTGGTGGAGTAAGTATAGTGACTATTATGATGCCCAAATAGCTCATATTGTTAATGAAGCTGAACGTCCCCTGGTAATTATAGATAATCCCTGGAGAGTATTACCACTGAGTTATTCACTGGACTCAAACGTGCGACTTCACGTGACTCCTACTCCCGATAGTGTACCGATAATTTCTGAAGGATTCAGTGATATATTTATATATAACAGCTACAGAGGCCGTTCTGAACAATTTCGCGAGACTATTACAAACTCTTACGGTGGCCATTTAGAGCTTATTTACAAAGCGGAACTCACGTTTAAAAATCGGGAGATCTCACTCTGGAAATTAAAAAACAGTAGAGAGGGGGAACGTTTCAGATAACAACTTAAATTACCCGACAGTTCTTAAAACCTGTCTATTTTATAAACCTTCTTACACAACGTTCAATCAATTCCTCTATTCCATTAACCACCCAAATTTGAGTTCCTAGCTGACGACTTATCTCTGCCACCGTCATATCATCTAAAAATCGCGTATCATCATGTTTAAGCATGACTGAAGGCAGTAAAATCCCGTCACCGAAGTCTTTTCCTGACAATGACCCCAGCAAATCTTGTCCAGTTAATAACCCCGTAACCGTAATCTCTTGTCCCCAATACTCACTCCGTAGCGCTGCTAGTTTGACTTCTAATCCCTCAACTTTATTCAACTGCTGCACTAGGGGCATAAAGGCTGTTTCCACTGCATTACCGACCACCCAGGTTAATTCTCGCGCAGGTTCCACACGAGTGGGTAAAATCCGCATAGCCGCGTCTTGAAATTGTTTAATAAACTGGCGAATTGAACCCACACCATTCCCAATTTGGGGATAATCTTCGTAATGAGATTCTGACGGTAATTCCTGTTGGGCGATTAAAAACCATTCATCCGCTAACCAAGCAAAGGTAGACCCGAATTGTTGGCGAAATTTTGTTTGTAGCGATTGAACCTGCTGGATAACTTCTGCTGCTTTCTGGCGACTAACCGGGATTAATTCATCTTCTGCGGGACGAAAGCGAGTTAATCCCACCGGAACAACAGCGACTGAAGCAACAGCCGGGACTTCATTCTGTTGGAATTGGGCTAAATCGTTGAGGGTTCGTTCTAAGTGAATGCCATCATTAATACCCGGACAAACCACAACTTGAGCATGAATTTGCAATCGTCGTTCCTGAAACCATTGCAACTGATCTAAAATCTGCCCAGCACGAGGATTTTTGAGGAGTCGGCTGCGAACGTCCGGTTCCGTGGCGTGGATAGAAACATACAACGGAGATAGACGCAGGCGTTCTATCCGATTCCATTCGCTTTGAGTGAGGTTGGTTAGGGTTAAGTATGAACCATAGAGGAAACTGAGGCGATAGTCGTCATCTTTGAGATATAAACTCTGTCGTTTTCCGGGAGGTTGTTGATCTATGAAGCAAAAGGGACAGCGATTATTACACTGGATTAAGCCATCAAATAAGGCAGTTTCAAATTCTAGTCCTAAATCCTCGTCGTAGTCTTTCTCAATTTCGACAAAATGGGTTTTTCCCGCCGCATCTCGGACTTCGAATTTTAGGAGTTCATCGGCACAGAGAAATTGATAGTCAATTAAGTCACGGGGAGGTGTACCGTTAATCGAGACAATGGCGTCACCGGGTTCAAACCCCACCTCAGCCGCGATGGAGTTGGGGATTACTTTATTAATTAAAGCTGGACGGATAGAAGTTTCACTCATTGGAAAGGGAACAGGGAACAGGGAACAGGGAATAGGGAACAGGGAATTCAAAATTCTAGTTCTTGAACGCCATTGGGTGTAATTTCATACCCCCATTCTGGATGCTGGGAAATTGCCCGTTCTATTTCGGGTCGAAGAATGGGATCTGCCATGAATTGGGCAATAGTGGTGGGATCAGGTCGTTGACCATAGAGGCGCAGACGGCGCAAGGATTTAAATCGGGGTGATGGTTTAGAGGGATGACAAGAACGTTTCACTAAGTCACACAATCGGCGGTAGTTCTCTTGTCGTTGTTCTGGAGTCTGTCCCGTATCAAAATCAGCCGCCGTAAATACAGGTAAGTCGGGGGGATTGGAAATGTTGCGCGGTTTCCAATTGTAGCGTAGGGCTTTGATTAGAAACTCATTCGGTTGTTCGAGTTGTCCCTTGGCGCAATATTCCATAAAGGCTTGAATCGACGGTTCTAAATTGTGGGCATAGTTGTAGATCGCTTCTTTTAGATGTTCATCATCGAGTTTAACACCTAACTTTTCTAACTTAATTTTGTATTGCAGAATGATGTTGATGTGACCGGGATCAAGTTCGAGAAAGTCCATCTGATGATTTTTCCACTAGACGCCCACTTCTGATCATAAAGGTAATTAAGCATAGATCCCCGACTTCTTGAAGAAGTCGGGGATCTGCTAGATTGGGTCGGTTAGGAATGATGCGTTAAGCGATCGCCTGATTCGACATCAAACCAGTGCATCGTTTTCTCCGGTAGGGTGAGAGTCACCGTATCTTCTTCACCATCCCAGTAGTTATCAGCAGCTAACAATGCCCGAATCGTCTTCCCTTCTGACCCGTCTGAACCCTGCACTCGCACGCTAATCAGTTTTTCTTTGCCCATATCTTCGACCAAAAACACGTTACCCTTGATGGTCTGTTCGTCTCCTTGCTTGGCAATCCGCACATTTTCGGGACGAACACCCATGACAATTTGGCGTGGTTTTTGCCGCAGGTCGGGCAGTTTTAGTTTAAAGTTACCCAGAAGAGCATAATTATCCTGACAGCTAAGGGTTAGCAGGTTCATTTGCGGACTGCCCATGAAACTGGCAACAAAACTATTCGCTGGGTAGGTATAAATCTGATAGGGGGTATCAAGCTGTTGCAAGACGCCCTCATACAGCAAGGCAATCCGAGTTGAGAGAGTCATCGCCTCGGTTTGGTCGTGAGTAACATAGACGACGGGTTTGTTTTGGGATTTAAACAGTTGCTTGAGTTCCGCCCGCACTTGTTCTCGCAATAAGGCATCTAAGTTACTCAAGGGTTCATCTAATAAAAAGACTTCCGGTTCCCGAACTAAGGCGCGGGCAACCGCCACCCGTTGCCGTTGTCCACCGGAGAGTTGACCGGGTTTGCGTTCGAGTAAGGCGCGGTCTAAATCTAGCTTGATAATCACATCATCAATGCGCTTGCGAATTTCATCGCTAGGAGTGTTACGGATTCTCAGCGAAGCGCTGATATTTTCCTCCACGGTCATGTGAGGATAGAGGGCGTAACTCTGGAAGACCATGGCAATATTGCGATCGCCTGGGGGAACACCGTTAACTGTTTGTCCACTAATCACTACTCTGCCTTTCGTTGGCGTCTCCAATCCGGCAATTAATCGCAGCAATGTGGATTTACCACAGCCAGAGGGTCCAATAAAGGTCATGAACTCACCATCTTCGACATCTAGGCTAATGTCTTTAATCGGTACCGTTTTGGGATTGTATTCTTTGCGTAGATTCTGGAGTTCGAGTTTTGCCATGATTTTTACCTATTGAATATTGAATGGGAACCTGTCAAGAAATGGTAAAGGGCGACCCGAGTTGATTGAATGGACACCGTTGTTAATTGATGCAAGCGGGTCGCCCCTACAATCTCATCCTTTAACTGCCCCAGCCGTGATGCCCTGCACAATACGACGTTGGAAGAACAGCACTAACAGAATCAGGGGAATCGTTCCCGCGACTGTCGCTGCCGCGATCGGACCGTAAGGAATTTCAAATACAGAAGTTCCACCAATTTGAGCCACTGCCACTGGAATGGTTTTCATTTCATCTCGCGTAATAAAGGTCAAGGCAAAGATAAACTCATTCCAAGCAAAAATAAACGTGAGAATCCCCGTCGTCACTAGGGCAGGTACAGTCATCGGCAGGACGATTTTCAACAGCATTTGTACTGTGTTATAGCCATCAACCTGGGCGGAATCTTCTAGATCTTTGGGAAGCTGTTGAAAGAAACTTCGCAGCACCAAAATAGTCAGCGGTAAGTTAATTCCGGTATAGGGAACAATTAGGGCGATATAGTTATTCCCCAACCCTAACAGTTTCACTACCTCTAAAAGTCCCAGGAACAGTAGCACGTAGGGAAAGAGACTGACGATGAGAACGCAGGCTAAAACAATTCGCTCTCCCGGAATTCTTAACCGTGCTAAGGCATAAGCAGCGGGCGCTCCGGCGACTAAACATAAGATTGTGGAGGTGAATGAAACAATGGCACTATTCAGGATATAACGCAAAAAGGGATAACGTTCAAATAGCTGTGAGTAGTGCGTCCAAGTGAGTTGATCGGGCGCGGGAAAATAGACATTCGGAATTGTCGAAATCGCCTCATTGATCTTGAAAGATGTCAACACCTGCCAAAGGGCTGGTGCGAGGCAAAAAATTAACGTTAATACCACACCAACCCAGAGCAGAATTTGCTTGGTATTGATTTTTGACTGGTTTTTGGATGATGAGTCTTGAGCGATTGCCATGGTTAATCTACTGGTCTCCTAAAACATTAATCCGGGTTTTTGAGAGCAAAAAGCCAACAATTGCCACGGCGAGAATTAGTAAGAGGAAGGTGACGACAACCAACGCCGCACCGTAACCAAAGTCCAGATAGCGTCTCACCGTGTCATAAATATAGAGTGAAATCATTTCCGTCGCATTGGCTGGACCGCCCCCTGTCATGACTAGCACAAGGTCAAAAATCCCGAATGCTTGAGCAAATCGGAACAAGAGGGCAATCAAGATTTGCGGGGTCAGTAGGGGTAATGTAATTTGCACAAAACTCTGTACTGGAGACGCCCCATCAATTGCATGGGCTTCATAAAGATCCTTGGAAATGGATTGCAATCCTGCTAGCAAAATAATCGCAAAAAAGGGCGTTGTTTTCCAGACATCAGCCGCAATCAATGCGATCATTGCCGGAATCGGTTCACCTAACCAGGTAATCGGCTCAACAGCGGGCAACAATCGCAAAATATCATTAGCAACGCCAAACTGGTCATTAAAAATCCACGCCCATGCTAACCCCATGACAGCAGTAGGTAATGCCCAGGGAATTAGGGCGGCGGTGCGAACTAAACCTCGCCCAAAAAAGGCTTGATTTAGCACCAATGCAATTGCCATTCCCAACACTAATTCCAGGACAATCGAGGACACGGTAAACACCGTTGTGTGCCACATACTTTGCCAAAAGCGTCCATCACCCACTAGCCGTGCATAATTGTCCAAGCCAGTAAACTCTGCCTGTAACTCAGTCCCTAGATTTTGACTGAATAAACTTAACCAAAAGGCTCGTCCAATGGGATAGGCAAACACCATTAACAAGATCAGGATGGCGAGTAGGGTTAGTAACCAACCCGTTCGTATCTCTCGTTGCCGAATCGAAGCTTGTTTCATCGTAATTTCATTGACTTACAACGTGCCGTTCAACCAACGGCTGAACCTTAATCTCCTAGAAGTCTTCGTGTTTCCTGAGCGGCTCGATTCATGGCTTGTTCTGGCGTCATCGTTTGTGTAATTGCCGCACTGAGATAACGCTGCAAAATATCCGATGCTTGAGCGTATTGAGCGATAGGAGGACGCAGAACCGCTTTTTCCAGGACTTCTAACATTTGGGGAAAGTAACTATATTCAGCTACCAGGTCAGGATCGGTATAGAGTGATTTTAGAGCGGGGGCATAACCGTTGGCGAGACTGAATTCTTTTTGGACTTCCGGACGGTTAAAAAATTCAATCACTTTCCAGGCTTCGTCGGCGTGTTTCGTGGATTGAGAAATACCCAGTCCCCATCCGCCTTGGCAAGCACCACTACTATCGGCTGGTTGGTGTACCATTGGCTTAATCGCAAATTGACCCGCAATTTCTGAGTCGGCTGCCAATGTGTAAACGTAGGGCCAATTTCGCAAGAAAATAGCTTCACCATTCTGGAATAAGCGGCGGGTTTCTTCTTCGGCGTAAGTGGTAACACCGGCAGGAGAAACCTCTTTTTCAATGGTATTCAGTAAAAATTCAACCGCTTGGATTGCTTCTGGCTGATCAAGTCCAACTTCTAGTGTGTCTGGATTTACCCAAAAGGCACCAAACCCTTCCAGGATTTCCACAAACATAGCAGATAAGCCTTCGTATTGCTTTCCTTGCCATAAATATCCCCATTCAACTCCTGTTTGTTGTTGCAACGCTTGAGAGATTTGGATGAGTTCTGCAAAGGTTTCGGGGGGTTCGTATCCACCCTGCTTTAATAAATCAGTACGGTAATAGAGCATCCCACCATCGGAACGGAAGGGCATCCGATACAGTTCACCGTTGTAGCGTCCTCCCTCTACATCCCCTTGCAGAAACTCGGATAATTGGTCTTGGGAAACTCGGTCAGATAGGGGCATTAACCATCCGGCTGCGGCAAATTTTGGTACCCAAACAATGTCTAGATAAACGAGATCGTAAGGTGAATCCCCCAACAAAAAGGCAGAGGTATAGAGGTCTTCCACCAGGTTAGTTTCGTTGGGTCCTTCCAGGATTTCTAGATTAATATTGGGATTTTCTTCTTCAAAGTCCTCGACAAATTCTTGCCACTGGGATGCTTCTAGGGCGCTCATCAACACCTTGACTGTGACAGGTTGTTGCGTCAAGGCGGGGAGAATGAGAAATTGAATCGTGGCAATTGTGGCTATCAGTAAGATGAAAAAACGAGGGATTTTTTTGATTCTGAAGATACCTCGTTTGAGTTTGCCCAATTGCTGGTTAATATTCATGAGATACTTTGACAATTCAATGGGTTCAATTTACCTGTGTGATGACAATGACAGGCTGTCTCAAACAGGATTGCTGATAAGCTTCAGCCTCATTCTAGCTAACGCTTATCAAGCCCTTAACCTCATTACTTGATTTCATGAGATGTTACTTTAGGTTAGGGGTAGATGTAAAGAAATGAAACTTAACTTTATTTAAGTTAACATTTCCTGGAGGACAATCAGACAAAATCGGCTAGGTCAATCGATTGACGGGTGTAAAAGGATACTAATAACATATTTTTGAACATAATTCATACCTCGATAGTTGGTTGACATTTTACCAAAAGAGTTATATGCAGGTCATTTGTCATACTCGCCCAAGCGAGAAGCCAGCTACGTCATTCGTCATTCGCCATACTCACAGAGATTGATGATTATGCCCCATTAGAGGGTGCATTATGGGGAGTGACTGAAACTCAGCATTAAACCAAAGTGGCATTGCTAAAATTCAATGGAATAAGTGACCATGCTTTTTTAGAATTTTACCTAATAAATTAGCCTAGCCAAAGCTTTGGGGGAAATGACTGATTTTTTCCTATATTTCCCCAGTTGACCTTAATTAATCCGATTTTTTAGCCGACTCAACTGGCGATCGCATGAGACAGGACTGACCCAACCCCGATAAACTAACGATATACACTGGGACAATAATCCCTTTCCCACAAGCAGATGATCAAGCGGCTTTGGCAATGGTTAGTGCGGCTGATTTGGCGAATCGTACCGCCTTTCCTGAAACCCAAACAATACAGGCGACGGCAAAAACGCCTGAGTGATGCAGATTATCATCAGTTATTTCGGCAATTGGTGATTGGGGTGAATCAGGGATGGAATCGGGAACAGATCCTGCAACATTTAGGATATCAGAGTAGCGATCGCGCTTTTAAGGTGTGGCTGTATGAGTATGGACAGCAGTTGCGCCAATTACCCGAGGCGGATCATCAGTTCGCTTGGCAATTATTGCAGATGAGTGGCGTCGGCTGTGGAGAATTAGGGGAAATTGCGGCAGAAATTGGCAAGGATTTATTGGCGAAACCGGCGGGGAAAAGGGAAGCCTATCGGGAAGAAACGGGAGACACAGATCACAACGAAACAGCCGAAAGTGATGCCGCCGAAACCTGGTTCAATCAAGGGAAACAGCAACTCGCCGACCAAGATTTTCTCGGTGCGATCGCGTCTTTTGACGCAGCGATTCAACACCAACCCGACTACGCCGAAGCCTGGAATAATCGGGGGTTAGCCTTGGGGAAGTTGGGAGATGATCAAAGTGCGATCGCATCTTATGAGAAAGCGATTCAACTTAAACCCGATTACCAATTAGCCTGGTACAACTGGGGTGTAGCGATGGATAAATTAGGAGAAAAAGAAAAGGAATCAATAAACCCCTTGTAGCGACCCAATGATCAATATACTGTAGGGGCGACCCGCCTGCATCAATAAACACCACCCATCCACTCAATTGTATCGGGTCGCCCTTTACCTCAAACTGTCACTAGCCCTAGGGAAAATCGGCTCAATGGCTTGTAGCTTAGCCATTTGAGTCTCCCTACTATTGGGCGGCATTTTGTGCCATTGGACAGTAAGATTTGAGACGTTTCTAACAGGAGTGATCAGCCATGCTCCCCGAACAACCTATTGCTGTTTTCTGGGAAATTTGGGAAACTAACCCTGACAATATTTTAGAAACATCGGGAGCTTCTCAAGATTTACAGACTCTGAACTGATTCAAAACGGGCGATCGCAGCGTAACAGTTGACACCAACAAAGTTATTTCAAATCAGTCTTTTTGGTTTTACCGGAGGAGGTTTTGGGCAATTGAACACAAAATTCTACTAACTTTGGTATCATGAAATCTTCCAAATGGGCGCGGCAATGAGTCGGATATCCTGAGAAAGGAATTGTTGAACTGTTTGTTACCTAATGTCACCAACTACAGCGAACCAAGGCGTTCCTGACGCACGAAGCGAAGCTATCCCGAAGGGAATCGCGAATCCGTCTAACCTTTTAGACGTGGCGGAGGCTTACTTGCGCGAAATTGTCGCCCCTCGCGCCTCAGAGATCGATCAGGATACGGAAGCATTACGAACCGCACTGAAAGGATTAGGCGATCGCAACCTTCTAGCGCTGAAGGTTCCCCCACATTGGGGAGGTGCTGAGGTGAATCCTGTTACCTTCTTTCACTTCCAGCAACAAGTCTGTCGTTATTCTGGTGCATTGGCATTTCTGCAAACTCAGCATCAGAGTGCGGGTGGGTTTTTAGCCAAAAGTGACAATGACGCCTTAAAGCAGCAGTATCTTCCCCGCATGGGGAGAGGTGAGGCGTTAGTCGGGGTGGGTTTCTCCCAACTGCGGCGCACCGGGAATCCTCCAGTCAAGGCGACGCCTGTGGATGGGGGCTATCAGATTAGCGGGAATGTCCCTTGGGTTACGGGGTTTGGCTTGTTTGAGGATTTTGTGATTGGGGCGACATTACCCGATGGTCAAGAACTCTATGGTATTGTACCCTTTACCTCGACCGACCAAGGAGTTGGACGTGCGATCGCGTTTAGTGAACCGATGGCGCTAGCGGCGATGAACTCAACGAATACGGTGTCTGCTAGTCTAACGGATTGGTTTTTACCTCACGAGTCTGTTTTATTCCTCAGAAAAGCCGGGGCGATTCATGCAGGGGATCGAAAAAATGTATTAAATCATGGGTTCTTTGCCTTAGGTTGTGCTAAAGCCGGATTAGATATTATTGCCGCTGCTTATCAACGCAAGCAATTAGGATTTATTCAAAACGCTTTTAATGCTCTCACCGCCGAAGTCTGCGACTGTGAAGCCGCAATGATCGCAGCATTATCAGCAAATTCTGCTGACACCGAGGATGGGGGAGATAGGGAAGATAGGGGAGATGAGGGCGGGTTTAGAAACATCCGGGTGACAACAAATGATAATAGTGAAACCCGCCCCTACATAGGGAAAAAACGTCCCCAATCCCTACAGCTAAGGGCGTGGGCAATTAACCTAGCAGGGCGCTGTACCCATGCGGCGGTGACGGTTTCTAGTGGCGCGGCAAATATCCAATCCCACGCCGCCCAACGTGTCTATCGCGAAGCTGTGGTATTTACTGTTTCTGGGCAAACCACAGCGGTAATGGAAGCAACCTTGGCGCGTCTGGGAGCAGGGGGAGCAGGGGAAGCAGGGGAAGCAGGGGGAGTCATGTTCCAGACGTGATGACAGAAGCGTCTGTATGTAGGGGCGGGTTTAGGGATTAACTTTACATCGACACCGATAACTTTTCTACAAAACCCGCCCTTAATCGTTTGCATCTTACTCCAATGGTAATGGTTGGGGGGTTAACGCACTGGTAGACCTAATCCTCGATTCTTATGTCAAACTAGATAAGTTCCAAAATCCAGTCCAAGAGACTCATCCTCAGATTGAGGCAAGATCAGAATAGCTGTCTATAGTTCTGGGAACGTTCAGACACGAGATTAACGTGATTGAAGTCGAAGTCCATTCCTCTCTACGTGCCTTTCTGCGAGAGCAAGGTCAACCCAACTGGCCCCACCATTTAACCATGGCGCGGCTGGTAGCGCGGGCTTTGCGCTTGGGGCGTTCTGCATTAATTCAAACAGGAAGTCCCCAAGAACCCTATCGTCTGAGTTACTTGGCACCTGCTTTAATCTGGCAGGAACCCGTGATTATTGTTGCGCCTGTGTTAGTCCAAACCTGGCTGCTACAGGTCGAAATTCCCAGCTTGCAAGAATGGATGGGTACAAATAAGGCGATTCACGTTGGTGACAGGTTCCCAGATGAGGATTTTCAAGGACTGCTGATTACCACTCCCGAAGCATGGTTGGCAGATCGTTTAGGAGAGAAAAGGGCGTTTCCTCAAGGTATTCCCACCCTCATAGACCAAGCAGACGATTTAGACGACTGGGTGCGCGATCAACTCAAGAGTACGATTCAGCCTCAACATTGGCATGACCTGATGTTAGCCCATCCGCAAAAGGCAGATTGGATTCGGGATAGGCGGGTGCGGCTAACCAAACGCTTATTTGAGCGTCCAGCCAATCCTTATGATTGCTATCTGATAGAATCGGGCGAACACGCTGTCATCCAGGAGTTGTTTGAGGTCTTACAATCGGCAAATGGTGGGGAGTCTGCCTATCTGCCACCCGCCTGGAAACAGTTTTGGCGATGCTGGCAATCATCCAATCAGTTTACCTGGGCAGCGATTGAGCGATCGCAGGGTCAGTTTTCCCTGTATTGTGAACCCACAGAAGTAGCAACATCCCTCAGTCGCATCTGGTCAGAACAACCGGTGGTCTTAATTGGCGGGGCGCTAGATTTAGATGCAGCAGCGTCGGTTTACCGTCAACAACTGGGTTTAGGAGAGTTAACCTGCTTAAAATTCTCGCCTGACCGCCACAGCAAACTGATTCAGCTTTATTTACCCGATAGGCTACCGATGCCGAATACGCCCCGCTTCCGAAATGCCTTGTTTCAACAAGTGCGAACGCTTTTAGGGGCAAGTCATCAGGTGAAAACACCTATTGTCATCTTAGTCGGGGATGTCCCTCTGAAAACTCAGTTAGGGGCAGTTTTAGCCGCTGAATTTGGGTCGCGAGTCCAAGTGGAAAAGACCCAGCTAGAGGAAAATGGTATTCTAGTTTGTGGTTGGGAATTCTGGCGCTCTCAGCAACAGTTTTTACCCTCTCCCCAACTGTTAATTATTGCCACCTTACCCCTACCCTCCCTAGAATACCCTTGGGTTGCAGGTCAAGTGGCGTACTACAAACAGCGACGGTTAGACTGGTTTCGCTTATATCTATTACCTGCGGCGTTGCGAGAATTACAACGGGCAGTTGCCCCAGTGCGAGACTCTCAAGGGATTGTTGCCTTATTAGACAATCGGGTTAACCATCGCAGTTACGGCACTCAAGTGTTGTCGGCGTTGAGTCCCTTTGCCCAAATTAATTATGTGGATGAAGGTTGGTTTGAATGACATTCTTCTCCACTAACCCTCAACGGTTAGAGTTGGGATCTTCGCGCCGAATTCGATCAAGGATTGACATTATGTCTTGAAACGATGACCCCTTTTCTGTAATGTTTAAAATTTTAGGATAATAGCTGTGGCTTTTAAAATTGGTTTATTGGGACTGGGAACAGTTGGTACGGGAACAGCAAAAATTTTACAAGACCCCACGGGTCGGAATCCCCTGCTGCAAGCGATTGACATTCATAGAGTCGGCGTGCGATCGCTCGATAAACCGCGATCAGTGAAAGTGCCGCCTGAAGTGATGACGACGGACTTGGAGTCAATTGTCACTGACCCAGAGATTGATATTATCGTGGAATTACTAGGGGGACTAGAACCCGCGCGATCGCTAATCCTCAAAGCCATTTCCCATGGGAAGCATATTGTCACCGCCAATAAAGCCGTTATCGCCCGCTATGGGGCAGAAATCTTTACCGCCGCCGAAGAAAAAGGCGTCTATGTTCTCTTAGAAGCAGCGGTGGGCGGCGGTATCCCAGTGATTCAACCCCTAAAACAGTCTTTAGGCGTCAATCAAATTCACAGCATTACCGGGATTGTTAACGGCACCACCAATTATATTCTCACCCGCATGGAAAGCGAGGGCGGAGAATTTGCCGATATTCTGGCAGATGCCCAAAAATTAGGCTATGCCGAAGCTGATCCCACCGCCGATGTTGAAGGGTTAGACGCCGCCGATAAAATTGCCATCCTCGCCTCCCTAGCCTTTGCTGGACGGATTAAGTTAGAAGATGTTCACTGTGAAGGGATTCGCCAAGTCAGCGCCGCCGATATCGCCTACGCCCAGAACTTAGGGTTTGTGATTAAACTCCTCGCCGTAGCCAAGCGAGAGGCGAGGGTTGCCACCAGTGAACCCGAATCAGAAATGCTACAGATTAGAGTACATCCAACTCTGGTTCCCCAAGACCATCCCCTGGCGAGTATTCATGGGGTTTACAATGCGGTTTTGGTGGAAGGAGAACCCTTGGGACAAGTGATGTTCTTTGGTCCGGGTGCTGGTTCAGGTCCCACGGCGAGTGCGGTGGTATCGGATATTCTGAATATTGCAGCGGTGTTGAAAACGGCAGGCGAAACCCATCACCTGCATCCTTTATTAAGTTGTGTCCATCAACACTATTGCAGCATCGCCCCAATTTCAGAATTAGTCACTCGATTTTATGCCCGAATTATGACCAAAGATAGACCGAGTGTGATTGGTCATCTGGGTATTAGCTTTGGTAATCATGGGGTCAGTTTAGAGTCAGTCGTACAAATTGGCTTCCAGAACGAGTTAGCCGAAATTGTGGTTGTCACCCATGATGTCCGGGAAGGAAACTTCCGCAAAGCCTTAGCCGAAATTCAGGCGTTAGAAGCGGTTGATAGTATTCCTAGTATTTTGAGAGTGCTGTAGTGCAGCAGCCGTGGAAATACTGGGAAAGCTGGGGAAGCTGGGGGGTAATTATACATTGTCTCTGATAGCGGTGCAATGGTTTGAAGTTTCAGAAAATATGATATCGGGAGATAAAACCCAATGTAGGGGCGGGTTTAGGGACAAATTAATGCAGCCACCAATCACCTTTCTACAAAACCCGCCCTGCCCCAATTTCGACATTTTTTTGGTGCGATCGCGGTTGAGGATAAGGTGGGTTTCGTTGTCCAGTTTGGGATTAATCGATTGTCTTTCAGTGGGGGAATGGGGGGTTTTGTTGTTCCGTTATTGGTGAGGAGGGCGGGTTTTGTTGTTCCGTTATTGGTGGATAATTGTCTTTAGTCCCTAAACCCGCCCCTACATCTAATTTTTCTGCCCCAAATACCTTGGTAAATAGATTACGAAAATTTATTTTTTTGTCCAAAGTCCCATGTTTTATGAATAAACCCCGCCCCTGGCAAACCCTAGACCGTTTCGTAGAAATCTGTTCCCCATGGCTTACTCTAATCGGTGAACGCCTACAAGATGACCAAGGGCGAATTCTTGAGTATTGGCGAGTCGAAAAAGCCGATTCAGTTGTCATCGTCACGATTCAGGCGGGGAAATTTCTGCTTCCTGCACCAACCTATCGCCCTGGTGTCGGAGAAGCGACGCTGGATTTTCCCGGTGGACGAGTCAATCCTGAACAAACCCCCATCGCCGCCGTTCCCGGAATCTTAAGCCGGGAATTAGGAGTCTCTGAAGAGGCGATCGCAAACCTAACTCCCCTCAATTCTACAGGCTGGGCAATTAATAGCTCTTTCTCGAACCAATATCTCTACGGTTTCGTTGCTGAACTTGACCCCGCAGTCGCCGTGAACCCCAACCGAGTCGAAACCACCTACTCAATCACATCCACCGGAATTCACGCTCTTTTGCAAGAGTTAACCTGTCTCCAGTGTCGCGCTGTATTGCTAGAGTGGCAGAGTCAGAGGATTATCGCTGAAGGATGAACTATGAACGATAAAATATTAACTGTTTGTCATCAGCGATTTACTAATGAGTGCTTCTCCTCAACTTCTTCCCCATGAGCATACTCTATCCTTAAAGACAGAAGTCCTTGCCGATGTTTTAATCAATGTAGAAAATATCCTAATTATCCAAGATTTAGATGGCGTCTGTATGGGACTGGTTAAAGACCCATTAACGCGAGTGATTGACCGAAACTATGTCAAAGCAACCCAGGCGTTTGATGGTCATTTTTATGTCCTGACTAACGGAGAACATATTGGAGAACGAGGAGTCAATGGTATTATTGAACGCGCCTTTGGCAATCCGGCTGAGGTTAAGGCAAAGGGGCTGTATCTCCCCGGTCTAGCAGGTGGCGGTGTGCAATGGCAAGACCGTCAAGGGAATGTTTCTCATCCAGGTGTCAGTGAAGCCGAATTAGAGTTTTTAGCCGAAGTTCCGCCGACGATTAAACGACGGTTACGCCGCTTTTTTGAGCAAAAAAGTACAGCCGCAGAAATTGAAAACTTGGAGGAATGTATCCAGGCTTCTGTTCTGGAAAATAAGGCTTCCCCTAGTGCTAATCTGAATACCTTTTATGAACAACTGCGCCAATATCCGCAAATTTATATGGATTTGCAAAAAGACATGCAAAATCTGATGCAAGAACTGTTACAAGAGGCACAGATTAAAGGGGTAGGCGATTCGTTTTTTGTTCATTATGCTCCCAACTTAGGCAGAGATTTAAACGGACAAGAACTCTTACGCCCAGCTCAAGCGCAAGATTCTGGCACAACTGATTTTCAGTTTATGCTGCAAGGGGCAATTAAAGAGGCGGGTGTGTTAGCGATTTTAAATCGTTATTATTTTCAACGGACGGGTTCCTATCCATTAGGGGAAGACTTTAATGTGCGACAAGCGCCAAAAACCCTAGAGGAATTACTGGAGTTAGTTAAAGCGAATTTTGACCCGAAAGATATGCCACTGATGATTGGTGTCGGAGATACGGTAAATAGCTCTGTAGAAGATATACAGGGACGAGTAACGGTTCGTCGAGGCGGGAGCGATCGCAACTTTTTACAACTGATTCAAAATATTGGTCAGGAGTTAAATACAGGCAATATTATTGTCTATATTGATAGTAGCCAAGGTGAAGTCAAAAATCGCAAACCTGTGAAAATTGGTCAACATGAAACCTCTGGCGATGAAATTGTTGTACTCGAAGGTCCCGGTGATGTTCGTGATGTCGATGAGCCTTTAACTTTAAACTTTGTCTTTCACAAAGGTCATCAACAGTACAGTCAATTTTTTCAAAAGGCGGCGCGAGAAAGAGAAGCGAGTAATCAGCGATAGGATAAACACGCCACCAACCCAAACATTAAGACAGTAGGGGCGCATAGACGTGCGCCCTTATTAACCCAAGCTCAACAACCAACTTCGTGACATCCTCCTACATTCAATCAAAGATTAGAATGTAGGCTTCCTTTAATACAACCAACGCTAATCAATCAACACGAGATGCGATCGCGCTTTTCGCCAAAAGGCAGACGATGATCCAGAATATGACCTTACCCCAGTTTTACCCCAATAGCTACCATAGAAGCGCAGGTCAACCAGTCTTTGTTTAGGGCAATCCCTTGCTGATTAAGGCTGTAACTCCCTTGTATCGGATTTGGCTTAACTTCTGATTGAAGCCGATGAGCGGATTTGAACCGCTGACCGTTCGATTACGAATCGAATGCTCTACCACTGAGCTACACCGGCATCACTTGACTACTATAGCAAGCTTTAGCGCAAGTAACTGCATCTTTTTTCTTCTATGGCATGAACCCTGTGAGCCAATCACTCCAAAGATACCTTTCTTTATATTAAAGCAAGGTTTGGCATATTTTACTGCCCAAGGTGGGGATAGGCATGTCACCATTAAGCTAGAGAGGTATGATCAACGAAACTCATGACCCATTCAACCCCAAACAATCGCCAGCCCCAGTCAAAACCCAAATCGCGACAGATGAGTCCGGAAAAATATGCTCGCCTGAAAGCTGAAGCCAAAGCGCCCTACCGAGGACTGAGAAAATTTATCTATGTGGCATTTGCAGCCTCTGGCTTTATTGGAGGACTCGTTTTCCTGGCACAGTTAATTGCAGGTCGAGAAGTGGCGACAGCATTTCCCAATCTGGCGCTACAAGTTGGCATCGTCGCCCTAATGATTTGGCTATTTCGCCTAGAACAACGGGCAGAGCGTAAGCCATAGGTTAAGATTGGCTTGAACTCGACAGATATCTGAATTAGGCAACAGCCAACCTGCCTCTTTTAATCTCCAGGTAAAATTTCTAACGCTGTAGAGTTCATCCGAAACGATAGACCAATCCAAATGTTAAAGTTCCCATCAATGGGTATTAGGTTGTTTAGGAATTGTCGGCTCGTTTTATGGAAATAGAACAACGATTGGGTCTATACCAGGTTTTCCTGAAGCTCTACGAGTATCATCGGGGTCTACTCGATGAAATCCTCCAGCTTGAAAAAACGGGGCATAAAACGTTCTCGAGTCGAACAGTTCGCTTTGTCACGGGTATCGTTCAAAGCCAGCGACCTTGTCTGATGACCAATCTGGTAGAGGGAAAAACCCAAACCCTGTTTCAGCCGCAGGGAATTTGGACTATCGGTCGCGATCGCCAATTGGCGATATCGATTCCCGACCCTCACTTATCCCGTCATCATGCCGCGATTTACTATCTGCCAAACAAAGGATATTACCTAGTCGATTTTAAAAGCACGAATGGTACCTATGTCAACGGAGAACCAGTACATGGACATATATCGCTTAAAGATGGCGATTGTATTCGACTTAGTACCCTAAGCTTTTACTTTTTCCTCTGCAACGACACCCAAAAGCTCAACCCCACCTCTCCCGAAATTATCGCGAAACTGAAAGCCTCCAAAGCGTCTTCCTCCGTAGAACCCTCTTCATCCTCAAAACGAAAAGCCCCAGATGAAGATTTGGAGTTACCTGCAAAAGCAAAAAGCTCTGAAGCGGAGTATCACAAAGGGACATCGCAATTTTTGCAAGAACTATCAAAGTTAGAAGAATTATCTGGAGAACCTGCCTTACCTAAATTAAATTCCCATCAACGCGCAGAAATTTTAGACCGATTTTTCAGTCGGCAAATTCCCAATCCGTAAACTAAGTAGGGCTTGCTGAATAAGTCGGAGAAAAATAACCGATGGACTAAGTAGGGCTTGCTGAATACATGTTGTGATGAGGATAGGAAACGGGGAACAGGGAACAGGGAATAGAGAATGGGAAAGATTGGAGTACGAGCGAGACGTTCATTTTAGCTGTGCCACACCAGTAGGGTGCATTAGCGAAGCGTAACGCACCCTTTATCAAGGTTTTGAGGGATTCAGCTTAATCTTCCTCAAAATTTTCTTGTTCTTCCTCTTGCTCCTCGTTTTCGTCTGGATTGATGGAATTCGCTGACACCATAGCTCCCATGTCAAGCTGTTCGCGCACTTGTTGTTCAATAGTCGCGGCAATTTCAGGATTCTCTTCAATATACCTGACACTATTGTCACGACCTTGGGCAATATTATCGCCGTTGTAACTATACCAAGCTCCCTTGCGGTTAATCACTCCTGTTTGTTCAGCCAAGTCAACCAGACATCCTAACCGGGAAATCCCTTGTCCAAAGATAATGTCAAACTCAGCAATTCGGAAGGGGGGCGCAACTTTATTTTTGGCTACCTTGACCTTAGCGCGAATTCCATATTCCCCTTCGCTGGCTTTCTTGAGCGTTTGAATCCGGCGAATGTCTAAGCGGACTGAACAATAGAACTTAAGAGCATTACCGCCTGTTGTGACTTCTGGAGAGCCGTAGGTAATCCCAATTTTTTGTCGCAACTGGTTCAAGAAAATAACAGTGCAGCCCGATTTGCCAATATTCCCAGCAATTTTACGTAGCGCCTTACTCATCAGACGCGCCTGCAATCCCACTTGGGTATCGCCCATTTCACCTTCAATTTCTGCACGCGGGACCAAGGCAGCTACCGAGTCAATCACAACAATATCCACAGCCGCCGATCGCACGAGTTGATCGACGATTTCCAGAGCGGATTCACCGCTATCCGGTTGAGAGACTAACAGGTTTTCAATGTCAACCCCTAACGCCGATGAGTAGGTCGGATCGAGGGCATGTTCAGCGTCTACAAATGCGGCTACTCCACCGGACTTTTGCACTTCTGCGACGGCGTGCAAGGCGAGAGTCGTCTTTCCTGAACTTTCTGGTCCGTAAATCTCGATAATCCGTCCTTTGGGCAAGCCACCACCCAAGGCTAAATCTAGAGTAATTGCACCACTGGAGATGGTTTCCACCTTCATACGGGTGGCATCTCCCAAGCGCATAATCGAACCTTTGCCAAAGGTACGCTCAATCTGGTTGAGTACCAAGTTCAGGGCTTTTTCCTTTTCGGGACTGTTGGTGATTTGGGTAGCCATGGATGCCTCAAGAACTGTTATTGAAATGGACTGAGAAATTGAAATGGACTGAGAATTAGTGCAGAAAGTTGGCTCTATTTTAACGCCGACTGCCTGCAAGATTAAGAGAACCTGATTTTTGGGACTAAATCACGGAAATGCTAATTTGTCAATGCTAAGACATCGTTCATCAACGCCATAATCTTGCCGAACTATTACGGTATTTTGATCCCAAGTCTTGGGCTGGAGAGAAATATTTGACAGCATTTTCCCTCCCCCAATATAGAACACAGGTACTACTATAGCATTGTTGGGTCAATCGACAAGTTCGAGGATTTGGTGGGGGTAGGGGTGCTGGGGAAGATGGGGAAGATGGGGAAAATGGGGCAGCTAGGGGGAGATATGCCATGGCGTCTGTGTGTAGGGGCGGGTTTAGGAACTAATATTGATTGTTATCCCCAACTTGGCTGCAAAACCCGCCCCGACTAAATGACAAATGACGTAGCTTGCGTCTCGCGATAGCGAGTATGACAAAGGACAAATGACCAATACCAATTCATTACTTCCAGAGACAACCCTTTCGGTAGCAGGGTTAACCGATTATATTCAGGATCTGTTAGAGCAGGATACCCAACTCCAGAAGGTTTGGGTGATTGGAGAAGTCTCTAGTGCCAACCGTCATCGGAGTGGTATGTTTTTTACCCTGCAAGATTTAGAGGGCAAGGCATCCATTCAATGCGTGGTGTGGAACTCTGTGCTAAGTAAGCTGGTGCAACTTCCTCAATCCGGAGAACAGTTGATTGCATTAGGCAGTATCCGGATTTATCCGCAACGGGGACAATATCAGCTTATGGTTTGGCAGGCATTGCCCGGAGGAGAAGGGTTACAGGCACTGCGCTACAATCAACTGCGCCAACGATTGGCGGCGGAAGGATTATTTGATGCCCAAAACAAACGCCCTTTGCCAACACATCCACAAACGATCGCGGTTGTCACTTCACCACAAGCCGCCGCTTGGGGAGATATTCGCCGCACCCTGCGACAACGGTATCCAGGATTATCGGTGTTGTTTTCTCCGGCACAAGTGCAAGGGGATTTAGCACCAGAATCGATTGTGGCAGCGATTGAGCGAGTTGAGCGAGATGGGAGGGCTGAGTTAGTGATTTTATCGCGGGGAGGTGGTGCATCGGAGGATTTGGTGGGCTTTGATGATGAGCGAGTGGTGAGAGCGATCGCGAACTGTTCAATTCCAGTATTAACGGGAATTGGTCATCAACGGGATGAATCTTTGGCAGATTTAGTGGCTGATTGTTGCGCTCATACACCCACCGCCGCCGCAGAACAAGCCGTGCCAGAGTTGGCAACTCTGATTAGGGAAAATCAGCAGCGTCAGGAGGCGTTACATGAGGCAGTAACTCAGCATCTGTATACCTCCCGCAACCAATTACACCAACTCAGAAACCGTCTACAACGCTTACCCCTTGACCGACAGCTACAGCAGGAACACCATGCGATCGCGCAGCAGCGACAGCGATTAGTTCAAAGCACATCTTGGCGGATCAGTCAAGCAACTCAACATTGCCAATTTCTGGGGCAAAAGTTAGCCACCCTTGACCCAACCAATGTTTTAAAACGAGGGTATGCGGTAGTGCGGACTGAACAAGGAAAAATTGCTCGGAATGCGGCAAGTCTCGCTCCTGGAGAAGAATTACAGATTCAATTAGCAGAAGGGCAAATCAATGTTCAAGTCACAGAAATCATTGATTAGGGGCTGCTGAATAAGTCTTGTGGTGGGGAGAGGGAATAGGGAATAGGGAATAGGCAATAGTTTCAACTACCTGGAGAGAATAAAGGTTGTTGAACTCTGACCAATGACCAATGACCAATGACCAATGACAATCAGAGCAGAACTGGGATGTGCTGTCTTTGATGAATGACATGAAACTTTATATTCCCAGTTCTACAGATACAGATAAGGTTACATCCCTGGCAGATTTAGCCCACTGGTGAGTTCTTCCATACGTTCCCTCATCGTCGTGGTTGATTTATCATAAGCATCTTTCATGGCGGCTGTAACCGTTTCTGATAGGGTTTCGGCTCCCTGAGCGATCGCGTCTGGAGCAATTTCGACGCGCAGGGGTTCCTGATTCCCACTCATAAACACCTTAACCATACCATCGCTAGAGGAGCCTTCAATTTCCATTTGCTCCAATTCTTCTTGAAGCTGTTTGGCTCCTTGTTGTACCTCTTGGGCTTTTTTGAATGCTTCGGCAAGTTCTTTCATCTTGCCTAAACCGAAGCCGAATCCTTGTCCTTTGGTCATAACGTATTGACTGTCTCTCAAGTTGGACGGGTTTATCGTTGCTAAGTCTTAATCTTAGTACCGCTTCGGTCAATGCGACATCTTTAGACAGGCTGAAACCGTCCTAAGATTTTCACTTCTGGCTCTAAGGAAAGCGACCAATGCTGCTCGACTTGCTGCTGCACATAACGAATCAGTTGGAAGATATCGCTGGCTTTAGCACCGCCACAGTTCAAGATAAAGTTAGCATGGCGTTCTGCCACTTGAGCGCCGCCAATTTGATAGCCTTTCAAACCTAATTGCTCGATCAGCCAACCCGCCGCGTGGGGTTCTGGATTGCGAAAAACACTGCCACAACTGGGTAAGTGATAGGGTTGAGCGTCACGCCGTTGCTTTAAATGGTGAGTTGTTGTCGATCGAACTTGTTTGGGATCAGCGCCCGGTTGCAACTGAAACGTTGCCTGAGTCACGAAGCGATTCCCCCCTTGCAGGATGGAAGTGCGATAGCGAAATCCCAACTCTTGAGGCGTTAGCCGCTCCACGACTCCGGTGGGTGAAATGGTTTCCACACTCACCAGCAGATCCGCCGCACAACTTTGATGGGCACCGGCATTCATCACCACAGCGCCCCCCACCGTTCCCGGAATACCTACTGCCCATTCCAACCCTTGCCAACCGTGATTAGCGGCTTGCCATGCTAAACGAGCGATTGGTTCTCCGGCTCCCACCGTGACTCGACCCGTATCTGGGTCAAACTGGGTAGAACGGAGATGACGAGTGCAGACGACTAAGCCGGACAAACCACAATCGCTAACCAGTAGGTTAGAACCCGCCCCTAACAAGGTTATGGGTAATCCCTGCAAATCTGCCCATTCAAAACTGGCGAGCAGATCCTCGACCCGTCGGGGTGCCACATACCACTCGGCGGGACCTCCCACGCGAAAGGATGTCAAACTCGCTAAAGACACCTGAGAACGGAGGAGGCAGTCAGTTCCAGGCAAGTAAAGCTTAGGCTTGTCAGAGGTTTTCTGACACAGGGGCGTGTTAGCAACGCCGGGAGAATAGGATGACAAGGTCATATCAATACAGGTCAAAAGAATGCCGATGGATTTTAGCCAGTGGAAGTGGACACACCCAATCGGGTGCGGCTGGGGTTAACCAACCTTAGACAGTTTGACTCAATTCAGTCGAATTCTCAGGTGTCGCCGTCTGGTAGGACTCTATAACCTGGGGAATAATCTGATTCAAATTTCCCGCACCGAGAAAGATAGCTAGATCTCCGGGTTGCAGGATTTGGGCGAGGAGTTGGGAGACTTCATCTAAGGTTGGTTGGTAGTAGACCCGCTCATGGTGATCCGCGATCGCGGCTCGCACTTGCTCACCTGTAATTTTTCCAACACCGGCTTCGCCTGCGCTATAAATGTCTGTGACCACGACGAGATCAGCATCGCCAAATGATTTAGCAAAGTCTGACAAAAATGTCAAGGTTCGACTATAGCGATGGGGCTGAAAAATGGCAACAATGCGGCGTGATAATTCAACCTGTAAGCGAGCCGCCGCTAAGGTTGCCTGAATTTCACTGGGATGATGAGCGTAGTCATCGACAAAGGTAATCCCTTTGCACTCACCCCGAACCTCAAAGCGACGCTTGGCACCTTCAAAGGTGGCTAGAGCAGAGGCGATCGCGTCAAACTCTAGTCCCAGGTGTCGTCCTACTGCCACAACAGCTAAGGCGTTGCTGAGATTATGTTGACCTAATAAACTCAGTTGCAGGATACCCAACACCTGATCGCCTTCCCAAATCCTTGCCATGGTGCCTTCTGACTGATAAACCACGCGATCCACGCTGTAGTCAGCCCCGGCTGTGCGTTGCAGGCTATAACTGATGGTGGGGGTGAAATGCGATCGCAAGGTCTGACAATCAATACAACCCACGATGGTTTGACAGCGATCGGCAAAAATCCTGAAGGTTTCGATTACCTGGTCGAGATTCTGGTAATGATCGGGGTGATCGAGTTCAATATTGGTAATCACACCAATTTCCGGAGCCAGCTTAGCTAACGACCCATCTGATTCATCTGCTTCAGCCACCAGAAAGGGACTTTGACCCAGACGCGCATTTCCTTGCCAAGCATCCACTTCTCCCCCAACCACGATAGTCGGGTCTAGACCCGTTTTCAGCAGCAAGTATCCCATTAAACTGCTGGTTGTGGTTTTGCCGTGAGTTCCAGCAACGGCAATGCTTCGGTAGTCTTGTATCAACGCTGCCAGTAAGTCGGAGCGATGAAAAATTGGGTAGCCGCCTTCTACAGCCGCTTTGTACTCAGAATTGATTGGATTAATCGCACTCGAACAGATGACTTGGGGTAAGCAGGAGACAAGATGGTCTTCCCTAGTGTTTGAGGGGGCGGCAACTGTTTGTCGAGTAGGTTCGGGTTCAATCGCCGTTGCGGATACGCCCTGAGAAATGGGGACATTCGTTTCTCTAAAAAATTCCAAATTGGTTGCCTTCTGGTCTCTAAACAGATGAGCGCCGACAGCTTGCAACCGCTGAGTAATCGGCGTCGAACGAATATCAGACCCAGATACAGGGAGGTTGCGTTTGGCTAGAACGTAAGCCAGCGCTGACATACCAATTCCACCAATTCCGATGAAATGGAATGGCTTGCCACTAAGATCGACAATATTAGGCATCTTAACTCCTTACACACCACACCACACAAGCCTACTGTGCCAATAACACGCGCTATCATATCAAGAATTGATTTTTCAAGATACAGCCAAGGGTGTATTTATCAGATTTTCTTGGCAACAGACCCACTTCGCTATTAATTGTGTTATTGCTCCAGTGGAGTTGACCACCGTGTTTGTACTGAAGTAACTTTTTCTATCTCCAGACGGTTTTTTATACTAAACAGCCTTCATTCTGGGGTTTCCGGAAAATTCAGCAGAACCCTAGAACTCCGACGCTTGACCTGGGGAAACCTGTTCCAGACGCGCCATAGCACCTCTGGAAGAGAAAATCAAATGAGAGTTCGCTGCGAGCCGTATTGACATCTAACCACACCCTACACCCCTAATCCAACAACTCTTATTCTCAATTCAGATTCACCCAAACCCTTGGGTGGAAAGACTTAGAGCAACTCATAAGTCCGACGTTTCCCAATCCGTCGCTGAATCGGCATTTAGAATTTGTCCGGCTTTGCGATATGATTGGGTTCATAAAAAGTATATTTACTGAGCTTGAATACAGAGGGCAAGACGCAGTGATTAGAGTAGCGATCAACGGGTTCGGACGCATCGGACGTAATTTCGCCAGATGTTTACTGACTAGAGAAAATAGTCAGTTGGAGTTAGTGGGCATCAATGATACATCTGATCCCAAGACAAATGCTCATTTGCTTAAATATGACTCCATGCTAGGGACGCTCAAAGCCGACATTGGCTATGACGAAAACTCCCTAATCGTCAATGGCAAAACGATTAAATGTGTATCGGATCGCAACCCCCTGAACTTGCCTTGGGGTGATTGGGGTATTGACCTAGTCATCGAATCGACCGGGGTGTTTGTCACCAGGGATGGTGCATCTAAGCATATAGCCGCTGGCGCTAAGAAAGTGCTGATTACGGCTCCAGGGAAAGGTGGTGACATCGGCACTTTTGTCGTTGGAGTGAATCATCACGACTACGAACACAGCAAGCATGACATTGTTAGCAATGCGAGTTGTACAACAAACTGTCTGGCTCCTGTGGTCAAAGTGATACATGAACACTTTGGCATCATTAAAGGAACCATGACTACGACCCACAGTTACACGGGGGATCAGCGGATTCTGGATGCGAGTCACCGTGATGTCCGTCGAGCCAGAGCCGCTGCGATCAATATCGTGCCAACCTCGACGGGAGCAGCTAAAGCTGTGGCTTTAGTTATTCCAGATATGCAGGGGAAATTGAATGGGATCGCGATGCGCGTACCTACCCCGAATGTATCGGTTGTGGATTTGGTGGCTCAAGTTGAGAAAAGCACCATTGCTGAGCAGGTAAACAAAGTCTTCAAAGAAGAGTCAGAAAACTCGCTTAAGGGCATTTTGGAATACAACGACTTACCGTTGGTGTCCTCAGACTACAAGGGACATGATGCTTCATCTATCGTCGATGCCAGTCTAACGATGGTAATGGGTGGTGATATGGTGAAAGTCATTGCTTGGTATGACAATGAGTGGGGCTATTCTCAGCGAGTTGTCGATTTGGCTGAGCATATAGCGACGCAGTGGGAAGGTTAAAGCAACAAAACTTTACCGCTTGGATACAGCAACCTCTGTAACGAGTTTATTGGCTGAAAATTCAGAGGAAGATAAAAGTGATGGGATTTCTCTGATTCGGGCTTCAGCGAAGCTTCAATAGAATCATCACTTGTTTATTGATACTCAGAGTCTGAACTCTGAGTATTTTTTTATCACGATCTGGCAACAATATCCCTACGATAACCGTAGCCCTTGGGCATGAAGCGGAATCATTGTCATGAAAAGCTAACAAAAAGACAATTTCTTTCTGATTAGAAATAATCTGTACGATTAACTACATTTATAGTTAAAATAAAATAAATAATTAATTAAGCGGCTCGCTTCAGCCAAGTCTAAACAGGATTCCAGCCATCCCACAACTGCATATATATTGGAGAACACCGTCCATGCCCATTAAAATTCAAGTTGAGAGTAATCACTTCGAGGAAAAATGCCGTTGCAATTTGTGCGGTAACATTTTTTTCCCCCTAGAGGTGGTGGCTAGAGCGTATCGGGAATCCGGCGAATATGTTAGTGATGTTTGCCCGGAGTGCCTTGCCACTGGTACAGAGGGAATCAGTACCCGAATGCGCCAACGAGCCGACTACCTGCGATCGCTAGCGGTTGAGTTAGAACAACTGGCGAGAAGTGAGATTGAATCCCCCAGTCTATCTCAATTCAATATTGCTAACCAGCTTGAGAAAGCCATGCGCTGATCGGCTCGTAAAGTAGCATTTATGTGATGTAGAGACGTAGCAGGCTACGTCTCTACATAATAGGTGTTAAATTCTAACGCTGCCAAAGGACTATCCCAGAACCGACTACCGGACTCCGCGCCAATAGAGTTCCATCAGAATTAGTGATTTCCAGTTTGCTCAACTCCAAGTCTTGAGAGCGACGCCAAATTTCACTCGCTAATTGCTCTTGATCCTGTTCATCTAATTTATACCAGCCATCACTCACGGTGACAATCAGACGGTTCCCCTGAAAGTTGGCTTGAATAGATTGAATCAGTCCATTAGCATACTGATCTGTAATTTCAGCCACTTGATCTTGAATCGCTGTAATCAGGCGTTGTTCTGGGGTAAGTTCTAGGGGAGAGGACTTAGATTCTGAAGTGTCTGCAAGTTCAGGTGCGGCTAATTCGGCAGGTGCAGCAACAGGTTCGGGTTTTACTTCTTTGGCTAACTGTGTTGGTGTCTCTGGCGTTAGTGCGACTGTCGTCACCATTATGACCACAATAAACGCCGCGATCGCGCCCGTCAATCCCCAATCTGAGAGCTTTTGATTCCAAGCTTCGGGTAACAAAGAGCGGATTGCTGCCAAAATACTATCCCACACCTTCTCAACGGTTTCAAAGCTGGGATAGAGCCAATCCACCAGTTTAGACTGGCGAGTGGGTTCAGCCGTATTCGTTTCTTGAGTGGATTCATCTACCTCTATGGATTCCTGAGGCTTATGCTGCTCTTGTGACATTTTTATTTCCCTACCCAGCAACGCCAATTGGCATAAAATGCGCTAGATTCTTCTTACAGAACGCTGCTCCTACAGCACAAATTTAACATTTTTGCCCGTCTTGCTTCAGTCTGCATGACTGCTCTAGATTTATGAGCCTCAAACGCCGTCAATTTCTGATTTTGAGTGGTATGAGTTGTTTCGGGGCGATTGCCGTTGGCAGTAATCTCTTCGCCCATCAAACGACTCAGACGAGTGATATCTATTCCCAGACTCCTGAACCAACACCCTCAACGGATACCCAGAACGAATTAATTCATCCACCTCTGTTACGCTTTGTGTCTATTGCCGATACAGGCACAGGTGCAGCCGGACAATATGCTGTGGCAGAGGCAATGACGGCTTATTACCAACAGAATTCCTACGAGTTGGTGATTATGGCAGGTGACAATATTTATAACGATGGGGAAATTGAAAAGGTAGAGGCAGTCTTTGAAAAACCCTATCAAGCCTTGCTGGAAAATGGAGTGAAATTTCACGCTTGTCTGGGAAACCATGACATCCGCACCGCCAATGGTGATCCCCAAGTCCAGTATCCGGGTTTCAATATGCAGGGACGATACTATACTTTTCGGCGGGGATCAGTGCAATTTTGGGCGCTGGATACAAACGCCAATGCGGATTGGCAGCGTCAGTTACCGTGGTTAGAACAGGAACTCAGCCGCAGCGATGCGCCCTGGAAGATTGTGTTTGGACATAATCCGATTTATTCATCGGGTCACTACGGATTGAATCAAGCGTTGATTCAAACCCTGACGCCTCTGTTTCAAAAATACGGCGTGCAACTCTATATTAATGGTCATGACCACAACTATGAACGGACTCTGCCGATTAATGGGACAACCTATTTAACTTGTGGTGCAGGTGCTGGAGTTCGCCCAGTTGGGCGTTCGTCATGGACAGCCCATTCCGCCTCAACGCTGAGTTTTGCCGCTTACGAGGTGTATCGCGATCGCATCCTAGTTCGTGGTATTGATACAAAGGGTCAAATCTTTGATCAAGGGATGATTCCAGTATTGCTTGAATAAACTCTAATTGGATGTTCTCCCCCATCTCCCTCATCTTCCCCATCTTCCCCATCTCCCTCATCTCTCCTATTCCCTGCACCTCTGCCCATGGGATGATGTAGTATTGACACCTATTGGTGTGGGTGATCTACTCAATGCAGATGAAAAGCAAACTGATTCAGAAAATTATTGCCAGTGGACTTCTATTTGCGGCGTTGACTGCCCCAAGTCAACAAATTGTGCAAGCACAAGAACGCTCAACCTTCCTGCTAAGGCTCAATTGTGTGGATACGGGGATCGGCAACTGGAGACGTCGAAGTGAAAACGTTGTAGTCAATAAAGCGGTTTACTCATCGCGATTTTATATGGGTTCGGGCGATACTCTGGCATCATTGACCTGTAGACTGCAACCCAATCGGGAGGATGTTAGATTTCAGACGTTGCAATTAGAGTTTGGCATGCGCGATAACGACCAAGGTAGTCCCAGGGTTCTTGTTAATGTGTATATAGATGGGGTAAAGGCTGAATCTCGAACCGTTGCACCCGGAGGAGAACCCGCTTTCGTATCGCTGGATGTGACCAACACACAAAATGTTTCCCTGGAAGCTATCTGTACGAGCAGATTTCAATATTGCGATCGCGTTTATTTCTGGGAGGCTTCACTAGGGATTGCTCCCTAAAGCGTCGGCGTCGGCTGGCGTAACCCCAGTTAACGCTTCCTCAAAGGTTACGCATTTAGGTTCTAGACATGTCAGGGTACGTTTATATAGCACTACGCACACAGGTTAGGACAAAAGAAGAAAAATTTAAATCGCTCAATCCCTTGATGAGTCAGTGTTTTTCTTCAAAGAAAGCCCATTGCCTATTGCCCATTGCCTAGCGCGTAGCGCTATACAACCCCAAATTAGGAGTTCTTTAATCAATTGTTTCAACAACCCTAACCTAGCTATCACGCTTAGGTTAGGGATTGCCAGAGACAGGGCTGGCAACGTAAGAGTTGAATAGACCATTGAGCCGCTAACTGATACACACCCCCAAATACTTCCCCAGTTTGGGTTCACTGTAAGC
>NZ_JAVJTO010000005.1:0-13721 GCF_040220235.1 Coleofasciculus sp. B1-GNL1-01 | reverse complement strand
TTTGACTCGAGTACAGGCAAGTCAAATCCCTTTAGAGAGTCAATCGTTACCAGAGGCGTTACTGATTCATGCTTGCAAAAGCGAAGAACTATTGAATATTCTACATCAGCACTCTGCCTATGCCCGCCTGCTGCATCTGTTAGAATGGCTATCCTGTCAATTTGGACAAACAGTTCCTCAGGGTAAATTGCTGAACTTTCACCTGACTCATCAGGATATTGCCGAAACGATTGGGACTACTCGGGTAACCGTAACTCGCCTAATCAATCGGTTGGAACAGGAAGGGAGGATTGTGCGATCGCATCGAAATCTCATCCTCACCACTGGTGAACATTCTCAGTACAATGATACTGAAAATTTGCTTTGAAGCGCCAAAACCTTGATCTAGCATAGGATGGGTACTGCCCACCAGCCTTAATCAGCGTGCCATTCCTTCTAAGTAGCATTTGGGCAGCCCTCATCGGCAACAAACATGGACAGAGTAGTGGGTGGCGATGGCACAATAGATGCAGAACGCGAATATCGGTTGGAGGCAGTATGTCACTTACCGTCGCCGATTTAGAGAACCGACAAGCTTATTATCCAGACTATCGGCTAGAACGATGAGTAATCTATCAAAAGACCAAGAACTTACGATTAAGACATTTCCTTTGTCAATTGCTGAAGCAGGTCAAGTAACACTTCCACAAGAGGTTTTGGATAGCTTACAGGTGAGTCCAGAAATTTCGTTACTGTTGCTGCAAATTGGGGAGTTGGTTTTACTTGTTCCTAGACAGCCTCAAGTTAGTTCTATTGCCGATCGCTTTGTCTCCCTAATGAATACCAGCCAGGTTAGTTTAGGAGACTTATTAGAAGGGTTACAGGAAGAGAGGCAAACCATTTGGGAAGAATCTCAGCACCGTGATTAGAGTATTTCTTGATTCAAGTGCATTGATTGCAGCTTGCGGTTCTGCCAGTGGTGCTAGCCATGCCGTGATTGTAATGGCAGAGATTGGATTGTTCAAGGTTGTAATTTCAGAGCAGGTTGTAGACGAGTGCGAGCGCAACCTGATGAAAAAACTGCCAAAAGCTCTTCCCGTTTTTAGGCAAATTATCTCTACTATCGCTCCTGAAATTCTACCCAATCCTTCTACTACAGAGATAGAGCAATGGGTAGCAATTATCGAACCTAAAGATGCTCCCATCTTAGCTGCTGCGGTAGTCGGTCATGTCAATCGTTTGCTGACACTAAACACGAAAGATTTCACGCCAGAAGTATCGGCTCAAAGTGGCTTACTGATTCAAACACCGAGCGAATTTATTCAACAAATTCGTGCTTTAATTAACAAAGAATTGAGGGAGTGATAGATAGTGAGGTGGCTTGCTTGTTTTCATAAAAGCCAAAGGGAGCAGGGAACTCTTAACAGGGAACAGGGAATACCTAATTTATACCAAATCCAGGTTGATTCCCCGAGTCCGCCTCCAGGTAAACCAGCGACAGCATTAATCTGAAGTCCCCCCATACAAATGTACTGCACCCAGCGTCAAGCCTTATACCGTAATGGTTTGAACGCTCAAGTCTTCAAAAATTGTACCCATGTAATGCAGCTAAAAAATCGCCGAAAGCCGCACGGTAAAGCAGTTTTGATTTTTGGGCTGGGGGAACTTCAGGCTTGAGTTTTGGCAATCATTGATAGGGGTTAACAGGCTTGTGGCTTGACATATCAGTTGTTACTGATATTTAATGATAGCTTTAAAGAAGACATATCAGTTGTCACTGATATGAGAACCGGATAGGTCGAGTTGTATCGAATTACCCGGCTGTCGATAATCCAGGTCGCCTGTCTTTGCTCAATAGTCAATTGTCTCATGAACCCAACAACCCCCTCGAACAGTACCTTACAAGCAATCGTTAATGGGATGGACTGCCCTAACTGTGCCAAAACCATTCAGGCAAATCTAGTGCTTCTACCGGGTGTAGAAAAGGCTTGTGTCAACTTTGCCAGTGGCAAGCTTACCGTCTCTTATCACCCATCCCAAGTCGAGGCAAGGGTGATTCGCGATCGCATCACGGAAATGGGTTACACCCTTGATATCGCTCCAGCCAATCCCACCAAAACGCTGCAAGCACAGGTCAGAGGGATGGATTGTGGGGGATGTGCCAAGACGATTGAAGCGAGTGTGCAGCAGTTGGCTGGAGTCACTGAGGTATCCGTCAGCTTTGCATCGGAACGATTGAACGTATCTTATCACCCTCACCACGTCCGTGAAGCCGACATCATCAAGCGTGTGACTGACCTAGGCTATACCGTTGAGCAGGCGCAGGAAAAGACCCCTACTCAAAAACTTAGTCAGCCGACAACCAACCAGCATTCGCCCAAGTCTGACTTGACAGGTTGGCAATTCTGGCTGTTGACGCGACGGGGACAGACGGTTCTTTTCAGTGGTATGGGCTTAGTGCTGGGATTGATTGCCGAACGATTGTTATCCCTCAGTTGGATTGCCCAAGGCTTCTATATCGTTAGCTTACTGGTTGCGTTCCTGCCAGTTGCACGAGCTGCATGGATTGCCTTGAAACTGCGTCGAGCAGATATGAACTTGCTGATGACGCTTGCGGCGATTGGAGCGGCTATTTTGAATTTTTGGTTCCAAGGCGCACTGGTTATGTTCTTGTTTGCCTTGGGGACAACCTTACAGACTTTCACTCTCGGTCGCACCCGCAATGCCATTCGCGACTTGATGGACTTGACTCCACCAACTGCAACAGTTAAGCGGAACGGGCAAGAGGTTTCAGTTCCGGTTGAAGAGATTCAAGTTGGCGAGATGCTGACAATCCGACCAGGACAACGCATTGCACTGGATGGCATAGTGGTGTCTGGCATCAGTGCTGTTGACCAATCTCCGATTACGGGAGAATCTGTCCCAGAAGAAAAAGAAAAAGGCGATCGCATTTTTGCAGGTACGCTGAACCAGACTGGCTTTTTGGAGGTTCAGGTAACTCATAGCGCCAAAGACACAACCGTTTCCCGCATCATTCATTTAGTGGAGGAAGCCCAAGAAAGCCGCGCTCCTATCCAGCAGTGGGTCGATCGCTTTTCTGCCATTTACACGCCGATTGTTCTTACTTTGGCAGCAGGGATTGCGCTTATCCCACCGTTAGTGTTGGCTCAACCGTTTAATGTGTGGATCTATAAGGCACTGGTATTGCTAGTCATTTCCTGCCCTTGTGCTTTAGTGATTGCTACACCCGTTTCCCTGGTGAGTGCGATTGGGGCTGCAACCCGAAACGGTGTTTTATTCAAGGGTGGAAATGCGCTAGAGACAGCCGGACGGTTGACAACCCTCGCCTTTGATAAAACTGGCACGATTACTCAGGGGATGCCTGTCGTACAACAGGTCTATAACCTGGAAGAAATGAAGGCGTCCACCGTGTTGCTGATTGCGGCTTCCCTAGAACAACAATCGGAACATCCCCTAGCAAAGGCGATTGTGACAGCAGCGAAAGCAAAGGGAATGGAACTAGATACTCCAGAAACCTTGACAGCCATCCCCGGTAAGGGAGTTTGGGCAAAGTTCGGACAGTCCGTTTATGGGGTTGGCAATCGACGGTTATTTGCAGAGCAAGACATTCCTCTGTCAGCAGCAGGGGAATCCTGGGTGGCTGAGATTGAATCTCTTGGACATACTCCCGTGCTAGTTGGAACTCGACAAGGTTTAATTGGAGCGATCGCCCTAGCAGATGGACTCCGTTTGGAATCCATTGAAGCGGTACGATTGTTGAAACGAATTGGCTTAAAGCGACTGGTGATGCTGACAGGCGATCGCATCCCCGTTGCTTCTGAGATTGCTCAACAGGTTGGTATGGATGACTATCAAGCTGAGTTACTACCTGAAGATAAACTTGAGGCAATTTACACCCTTCGCCACAAAGGAACGGTAGGCATGGTTGGGGATGGCATTAACGATACTCCCGCCCTGGCTGCGGCAGATGTCAGTTTTGCCGTCGGCAACATCGATGTTGCGCTGGAAGCCGCTGATGTCGTGCTTGTCGGTAACGATCTAAGGCGCTTGGCTTATGCCATCCAACTCAGTCGCCGCACACTTAAAGTGATTCAGCAAAGTATTGTCATTGCTTTAGTTCTGAATGGAACGTTCATTCTCCTGGGAACTTTGGGGGTAATTGGACTGCCAATGGCGGTTTTAGAGGATATGGGGTCTTCTCTGTTAGTGACTCTCAACGCCATGCGGCTGTTTAACACCAAATCCGGTTAGCCACCCCCTTTATAAGCTAGTCCGCGCAGGCGGACTTTGTTTGTGTAGCTGCGACTTCTAGTCGCCAGGGCAAAAAAAGGATTCTTACAGCGCTTTTCATGTAAGTGAGGTACACAGACTTGAGGCTGTACCTTATCAACCTGAAATCTGCTGTAATCTCTTAGGGGAGATGTTGAAAATAGAATTTTTATTTATCTGACCGACACTTGCTCTGATGCCAGACAAGTCTTAAGTTGGCTCTGAATTTGCTTGGCATCCAAGTCGCGTCCAATGAAAACGAGTTGATTGCTGGGTAAACTTGACCAATCATCTGTCTTTAAATCACACCGTTTACCGCTTAGTTGAAAAATGTGGCGCTGTTCACTTTCTTTAAACCAGAGTATACCTTTAGCGCGAAACACTGTGGCTGGTAACTCATTCAAAAATTCTCCGAAACTCTCCATAATAAAGGGTTGGTCACTTTGAAAAGACACAGAGATAAATCCATCATTAGCTAAATGATTGGCATGATCCTCAGAGTCATGCTCATGATGGTGATTATGCTCATGTTCAGAATGGTGATCAGAGTCACTCGCCTCCCTGTCGGCATAGTCAGCCGCATTGGTTAATCCCACATCTAAAATTAAGGGTAAGGGAACTTCACCCTGCTGTGCCTGTAAAATTCTCGCTTCAGCTTTTACGGAGTGGATATAATGTTCTAATTCATCAACTTTAGCCTCGGCAACTAAATCCGTTTTGTTGAGGATAATAACGTCACCATAAATTAGCTGATCTAACGCGGTATCGCTATCAAAATGTTCTGGTGTGAACGCTTCGGCATCCACGACTGTTAACACCGAATCGAGGCGGGTCAATTCCCTTAAATCGCCTCGCAGGAACGTCAGCATAATTGGTAATGGGTCAGCCAATCCCGTCGTTTCGATGACCAAATAGTCAATCCGGTCTTTGTGTTCTAATACATTATAGACAGCTTCAACTAAACCTTCGTTAATTGTACAGCAGATGCAGCCATTGCTCAGTTCCACCATGTCTTCCTCGACGGAAACTAAAAGCTGGCTATCAATGTTGATATCGCCAAATTCATTAACTAAGACGGCTACCTTCAAATCCTGACGGTTTTGTAGGATGTAGTTGAGCAAAGTGGTTTTGCCACTACCTAAGAAGCCCGTAATCAGGGTGACAGGCATTCCTCGCTGGGGAACATCGACACCTTTTAAGTTAGTTGTACTGCTGATCATTTCTTTTCCCTATTCTGACAATGATAATCAGGTTATCGTTTTTGAATCAGATGCTAAAATCGGATACTTATTAACAGGATGAATCGTTTATTTCAGTTCTTAACTTGCCATGCAATCGGCTAATTCTTGTCGAATCCACTCGGCATTTAAATTTCGTCCAATGAAAACGAGTTGATTACAATGAGGAGGATGAGAACGTTCACTTTTCATATCACATCGCTTACCACTTAATTGAAACAGATGGCGTAACTGACTCCCCTGAAACCAGAGAATGCCCTTACCCCGATAAACATTGGTAGGTAGGTTATCGATAAAGGCTTGAAATTTGGGCAGATTTAAGGCGCGATCGCTCTCAAATGACACTGCCATAAACTGATCATGTTCCAGATGGTGAGACTGATGATCATCAGCTAGATGATGCTCGGCTGGTGCTGCACGTTGATAGGTGCTAGGCTGATTAAGGTTCACATCCAAAATCAGTGGTAATGACACCTGTCCATATTGGGTTTGGAGGACTCTAGCTTCAGGTTTCAGGGAACGAATATACTCCTTGAGTTGATTGATTCGTTTTGGGGCAACCAAATCGGTTTTATTCAACAGAATAATATCTGCAAAAATGAGTTGATTCAGTGCCGCTTCACTGTCATAGTGATTCGGCGTCAACGATTCGGCATCAACAACCGTCAATATGGAATCAATGTGAGTAACGGTTTGTAATTCTGTGGTGATAAAACTCAGCATAATTGGCAACGGATCTGCCACCCCCGTGGTTTCAACCAGGATGTAATCCACTGGATTATCACGGTGAATTAACCCATCAACCGTATCAACCAGATTTTCATTAATCGTGCAGCAAATACAACCATTACTCAGTTGCACCATATTTTCATCAATCGATACCAAGAGTTTGGAGTCGATATCAATGTCGCCAAATTCATTAACAATAACGGCTATCTTCAAGTCCTGACGATTATGCAAAATATAATTGAGCAGCGTGGTTTTGCCGCTTCCCAAAAAACCTGTGATGATGGTAACAGGTATTCCCCGCCCAGAAGCGGTGACAGATGTGGGACGAACTGGTTTGACACTAGAGGTCATAAAATCCCTCCTGTTGAATAACGACAAATTGGCGGATTGAACGATCTGACTCGCCCTAAACCAATTGTATATAGCGTTTTCATTTGAGTTGTGAACCCCACCCCTGCCCTCCCCTTGCTAAGGGGAGGGTTTGGGAGGGGTAAGATTTTCACGTACAGCTTGGAAATGCTATAGTAATAATTTTGATCATCAAGACGCAAAAAAAGGGCTTTCTCCTAGGATTAGGTGATCGCCCCTAACGAACAGGCACGCTAATTAAACCTTGGGTTATGTTGCACCAAATCCATGAACTCCTGGCGAGTCCGGGCATCCTCAGCAAACACCCCTCGCACCGCACTGGTCACAGTCCAAGACCCTGGCTTTTGCACACCTCGCATCACCATGCACATATGCGTCGCTTCCACGACTACAGCTACACCTTTAGGCTTGAGTAATCCCACGAGTCCATCGGCAATTTGTGCCGTCAGACGTTCCTGTACTTGCAAGCGCCGCCCATACATTTCGCAAATCCGAGCAATTTTGGACAGTCCAATCACCTTACCATTGGGAATATAGGCAACGTGAGCGCGACCGAGAATCGGCAGAATATGATGCTCGCAGGAGCTAAAAATATCGATATCCCGCACCAGCACCATTTCATTAGCATCTTCGGTAAATACTGCACCATTGAGTAATTCATCCAGGGATTGGTGATAACCCGATGTCAAAAACTTTAAAGCTTTAACCACACGCTTAGGGGTATCTTGTAATCCTTCGCGGTCTGGATCTTCTCCCAATCCCAGTAACAAAGTACGCACAGCTTGCCTCATTTCTTCGTCAGAGACAAGGGGTTGATCTGAAGTTGAAAGGGATGGCATTACACCATTTAACGCCATCGGCTTTGATTGAGATAAGGTCATGATGGAAGGATTTGATAAACGACAAAATTGAAGTGAAACGGAAATGAAATTCAGCCAACAATTAACAATTAATTGACTATAATTTTACCGATTCAGCCAGACAGTTGTCTAGTATCGTTTTGATTTCATCTAGATCGAGATGACGCCCAATCAAGACGAGCTGATTTTTAGGCGAACCTAACCAAGGTTCAGCGTTTAATTCAAAACGAGGACCGCTGAGTTGAAAGATATGGCGTAAAGGGCTATCACTAAACCAGAGAATGCCTTTTGCCCGAAACACAGTATTCGGAATCTGTTCAGTCAAAAAATACTCAAATTTGTGGACATCAAAAGGGCGATCGCTCTGGAAAGACAGGGAAACAAATCCATCATTTTCTAAGTGATGGGAATGATGAGAGTGATCATGATGGTGATGGGAGTGATCATGATGGGAGTGATCATGATGGGAATGATCATGATCGTGGTGCTGGCTTTCCTCTAACTCCTGCTGGTAGTTCTCTATCTGGGTTAATCCCACATCCAAAATTAAAGGTAATGGCACTTGACCATATTGACAACGGATGAGCCTTGCTCCCTGTTTAATTACGCGGATATAACTCTCTAATTCATCCAGCTTTTTCGGATCAGCGCGATCTGTTTTATTCAGCAAAACGATATCACCATACGCCACCTGTGAAAACGCGGCTTCACTGTCAAAATGCTCTGGAGTGAACGTTTCCGCATCGACTACCGTTAAGATCGAATCCAACCGCGTCAAGTTTCGCAGTTCCGTCCCTAAAAAGGTAATCGCAATAGGTAACGGATCAGCCACTCCCGTGGTTTCAATGACTAAATAGTCAATCCGGTCTTCCCGTTCTAAAACACGATAAATAGCATCAACTAACCCATCATTAATTGTACAGCAGATACAACCATTACTCAACTCCACCATGTCTTCATCGAAAGAAACCAGAAGCTGGGAGTCAATATTGATATCTCCAAACTCATTCACTAAAACAGCGACTTTCAAATTCTGCTTATTTTCGAGAATTTGATTAACTAAGGTGGTTTTGCCACTCCCCAGAAATCCGGTAATAATTGTGACTGGCATTCCTCGTTTGGGAAGGTTTACGATTTCCAATTCTGTTTGTTTTGTTGTCTGTATCATGGTTATCTTTTAGGATGAGAGTCTCGGTTGGTATAACTCCAATGATCGGTAGATGGGATGTTTACGTTCCCTGCAACATCATGGCGGTGGCATCTTTCTTGTCTTCAGGGATAACTGGGAATAGCGCGATCGCATTAATCCCTAATTCAAAGACGTTTTCTACTTCTTTGAGTAGTAAATCCCCGGAATAACGGTAGCATCCCGGCATGGACATTATTTCCTGCTGATGACTCTCGCCTTTCATAACAAACAGGGGATAAATTAGATCGTTAACACTAAGCTGAGTTTCTCGCACCATCCGGCACATGGCTGGTGTGCGACGCAGACGCCTGGGGCGATTGGGTAACAGGAGGTTGGCTGATGTAAAGTGATGAGAAACGGAGTTTTTTGATGACATTGGTTAAAGCAATTGACAGTAATAATCAGGGGAATTTAGCTATCTATTTTGCTCAATCTAGATCACAAAAGTAGTTGATGGATTCGAGAATCTGACACGATCAAGAACAGGCTAGGACATCGGTCAAGAAACCGGGTTTCTTTGGGTGAAAGCTTGATATTTCGTTGTCATCCTCACGAGAAACCCGGTTTCTCGGAATACTTGACCGACGCTCTAGTTGAACGTTCGATGACTGGAATGGTGAAAAACTGGGAGTTTTTTTAAGTCTTGGTTAGGCGATCGGATGAATTTCCGTTGAATGCATAACCGATCGCAGCCAATTCTATCTAGAATAATTTCTTGGTTCATTGCGCCTGTATAAATTTCCAGTTGAGCCTCAGAACAGGCTTCAAATAAGAGATGTTGCCGAGGAAATACGACTCGCTCAAAGTACCAATTGGAAATATTGACAATCCGCACAATCTGAACTTGTCTCGTCTGATTGAAATAGCCACATAATATTTTCGCGGGAAAATCTGGGGGCAAAGCATCAAGAATTTGAGTCATCGTTATAATTGCTTTTGTTCAAATTCGGCTTTGGGTAATTGCAAATTGGCTAAACCATAAGCGATATCCTCTATCACTGTGAAAGGCTAACCCAATTCGTTGTCGCCATTGATTGAGAAATTTATGGTTGTATTTTAATTCCTCGTCAAAGGTAGCAAGTTTTGAATGTCAATTTGTTCTAGTTCTGCAATAGGTTTGTGGATTTTATACTGTCGCTGGGGTTTGTCCAAGATGGCAATAACAGTTTCAATGGGTGGACATCCCGGTTCACTACAACGCAATTGACTCAGAGACACGGAAATTTTTTCATTAATCTCCAAAACCTGATAAATCCAGTGTTTAATTTGCTGGATTTTTTCGGGATGGGTTTGTTGGTCAGTCCGAGAAAATAAATCCATTACTATTGTCATTTATTGATTATTTATTCTCTGTGCCAGCTTTCCAGACGCGCCATGGCGCGTCTCTACATATATATGTTCCTTATTCAGCAAACTTTCATTAACCAAATCCTTTACCCCGTTTGGATTCTGACCACACTAAAACCTCCCCATTTTGACCACCAGCCGCCAATTGACTTCCTCCAGGATGCCAAGCCAGACAAGAAAAACCCTGGGTAGCACCGTTCATAATTTGGGCAATTTGCTTGGCTTTTTGCCACAGACAAACCCAGCCATCATTACTCGCTGACGCTAACAGTAAACTCTTGGGTTGAAAAGCGATATCCTGGACGATTTCAGTATGCAGATCTAAAACCCGTGCATCCCAACCCTGACGATCATCCGTTTGCTTTTTCCAGATCACAATCCCCTCACCACTGGACGCCGCTAACAATGGTGCAGTATTTGACAGGGATTTTGACCATCTCAAGTTACGAATTTTGCCGGGAAATCCCCGCATCACCCACGGATGAGGATTACCCCATTGGACGACTGTAATGGTTAAATCGAGATTACCAGACGCGAGATACTTGCCATCCGGTGACCAAGCAATCGCCATACTCGCCGCCGCCATATCGACAAGGAAAGGGTCATCATCCCAATTTCGACTATCCCAAACCTTAGCACCCTGATCACCCGCGATCGCTAAATGCTGTCCTTGAGGTTGCCAAGTCATTCCCAATACTGAGGACGAGTCAAAAGGTAATGTGATAATCGTTTCTTGTTCAGCCGCATCCCACACTTGAACATAACGCCCTAAACTAAATGCCAATTGGTTAGCCGTGGGACTCCAACGCAGGTGGTCAACCCATTTGGGGGCATTATTGAGAGTCGTGATCAATTGAAGTTGGGGCTTCACCTGCCAAATTCTCACCCCACCATCTTGTCCTCCGGCTGCCAAAAATTGCCCATCGGGGGAAAAGTCCAGACAATCAATCGACTGTTCACCTGTGTTGTCTGAACCAAGAATTAAGCGTGAGTCACCATTCCCCCCATCCCACAGCAGAACCTCCCCCGCCGCTGAACTCACCGCTAAACACCCATCAACGGACCAAGCCACAGCCGTGACATACTCCGAGAGTTGCCCACACCACTGTTGTTCTAATAGATTTTTCTGGGTAATCCCTAAACCAGACACGCTCTAAAATCCTCTCTCAGCTTCGCTTCCTCTAAATTGCGACCAATAAACACCAGTTCGCTTTTGCGGCGTTCTCCAGGTTTCCAGGCGCGATCGCCTCGACCATCAAACAACATATGTACCCCTTGAAAGACAAAGCGTTGCTCTTCTCCAGCCATGTTGATAATTCCCTTCATCCGGAAAATATCAGGACCCTTGGTTTGCAACAATTGCGAGAGCCAATTATTCAGTTTTTCCCCATCCACAGGTTTTGATTCAACCAAAGCAAAGGAATGAACCGACTCATCATGTTCGTGAGCATCTTCGCTGAGGAAGTTGGGATCAATCTCCAAAGCACGGTTGAGGTCAAAGGCTTTCACACCCAGTAACGCCTCCATGCCTAACTCAGAGTTTTGGGTGTGGTAAATTTTTGCTAGAGCATTCATCCCCCGTATTCGCTTCTCCAATTCATCTAACTTATCCGGGGAAACTAAATCTGTCTTGTTGAGCAAAATTACATCAGCAAAGGCAATCTGTTCTTGCGCTTCATCTGCTTCCCAATGCTGCCAAATATGCTTGGCATCCACCACCGTTACCACCGCATCTAAAAGCAGTTGCTGCCGCATATCTTCATCAATAAAAAAGGTTTGAATTACGGGGGCGGGGTCAGCCAGTCCAGTGGTTTCTATCACCAAATGGTCAAACTTGTTACGCCGCTTAATTAGGTTCCCGATAATCCGCATCAAATCCCCTCGGACGGTACAGCAAATGCACCCGTTGTTCATCTCAAAGATTTCTTCATCGGCATCAATCACTAATTGGTTATCAATACCGACTTCTCCAAACTCGTTGACGATGACGGCGACTTTCTTGCCATGTTCGTAAGTGAGGATGTGGTTGAGCAGGGTGGTTTTCCCCGCGCCGAGATAGCCGGTGAGAACAGTAACCGGAATGGTACTGGAGGCTTGAGCTGTTACCATATATTGCTTAAAATGATTATCATTATCATATACTAAACGTTTTTGCCCTAGGCGACAATCCCTTTCACCCAATTCTTAATGAATGTAGAGACGTAGCATGCTACGTCTCTACACATGGCACGTCTCTAGAATTCAAAGATGGTGCGAAGCGTCCCCACCCAAATCGTGTCATTGTTATCATCGTGTTCTGGGTTAAGAATCACGAACACCCCCGGATTAATCGCGATATTATCCGTGAGTTGATAACGATACTGAGTTTCCAGATGCCAAGACGTATCATCATCCTCAAAACCGCCATCATTATCCGTCACCTTCGGCGGTTGTCCGACAACAAACCCCAGCAAACTCCCCTCTGAGCCAAAATCAGGCAATGCCAGGGTAACTGCCCAGTTAAAAATAGTGGCGTCATCGCCCTCATCCACCAAGACACCATTATTGAAACCATTATCTTGAGCATGAGCCAGGGTCAAACCGCCCCACCCCGAAAGCGTAAAAGCGGGACTGAGACGCAAACTAGCAGAAAGCCCAAACTGATCCGCTGACGTGGCAGTATCTTCCCCAAATGGCACATTTGCCAATTCACTCCCCGTCTTCCCAGAAACCACCACCTTTCCCCCAGGATAATAGGAACGCACATAAGTCAGACCCAAACGCAAAGCTTCGCTCGGTTCAATCCCCAGTTGGGCGATGGCAGCATAGCGACCATTAAACAATCCGTTTTTCTGACTCGGATCATTAGCATTGGCAGCCAAATAACCCAAGGATAAATTAAGTGCCGAATTGAAGTTATAGGTCAAACTAGCACCCGTGCCTCCGACTCCCTGATAATAAATCGGATTGAAACGCCCGAAACGAGAAATTGCCCCCGTCATTTCTCCCGAGAAAAACTCGTTATAGTTGGCAAAGTTCCCGGCAAACTCGCCGCCAACGGCATCAATCATAAAGGAAAGTTTGGCATCTTTAACGGCACCATGTCCATGTTCCTCTTCTTCCTGATTATGTGACGCTGCCATTTCTCCCAGAGAGAAGCTATATCTTATCTTGCCAAGAGCTAAATCATTATCATTGCCTTCATCAAAAGCGAAGCGGGTCATGCTAGTTCCGGTAATATTGGGATTATCTCCTTCACCCGGACCAAAAGGAACCGGATTCAGTGCATCCAAACGAGTTAGTAACAAATCCTCTCCTGTAAAACTCGTCGCTAAAAATAGACGCACTCGGTTGTCGAAAACCACTTCATCTTCCAAATCTTCTCCACTACCATCTGCCTTTTCATCCCCAAACACGCTACTCAGGGAAAAGCTGACTTCTCCGCGAAGTTTGGTTGTTGTGGAAAACTGATGATCCTCTAAAAAGGCGACTCGACCCTCCAAATTGTCCACTCGCGCTCCCAGAGTCGCCAATTCCGCCTCAAATTCTTGCACCAACCGTCGTAAGGTTGCCAAATCACTCCCCTCCAGTTCGCCATTGGGGAGTAAACGCTCAATTTGCTGTAAGCACGCATTCAAACCAGCAGCAAACTCAAATCGGGTTAAGGCTCGATTCCCGCGATAGGTGCCATCGGGATAGCCCGCGATACAACCATACCGTTCCACCAGACTGCGTAGGGCT